>CAYYCI010000293.1:0-5775 GCA_964470215.1 uncultured Planctomycetota bacterium | reverse complement strand
CACTCTCGTCGCCTCGGCCTTGTTGCCGTGTTCGATGGCGTTGGCGACCGCCTCGCGGCAAGCAGCAAGGAACGAGGTCTGCGCCTCCTCCCCGAGACCGAGGCCGCGCAGCAGCTCGGCCAGGAGGTCCGATGCCCCCGCAAGCCCCTCCGAGCAACTCGGCACGAGGAATCTGACCGTCCGCCCGGCCGCCGGCCCCCGGGCGGCACATCGCGCAAGACCCTCGAGGAGTTTTCCCACCTCGCACGGTTCGCTAAGTTCCAAGTCCGCCTGGATTCGCACCGAGCGAGGGCGCAACGGGCTAGTCCCTCGTGGGAAAAGCACCACAACGGGCACCCGGTTCGTCCGGGGATCGATCTTCAGTTTTGCCAGGGTCCGGTCGGCCTGCGGCAGAGAGAAGTCGAGCAGCACCGCCGCCGCGTCGCCCTGCCCGAGGCACTCGATGAGTTCATCGGCGGAAGGGACGACGGTCGCCTGCCACCCCTGCTCGGCCAGCCGCGCCAGCGCCACCTGGCCGAAGCGGCCGTCGTCCGCGACGGCCAGGATGATGCGGCGCCGGGCTTCGGGGGCAGTCGGCTCCATCGAAAACGCTCTGGGCTACCCGGGGCTGGCCCGGCGCTCGGCCAGGCGAGTGGCACGGACGGGGCCGGCGCTGGCGTGGACGCTCTCCCAGCGGGCCTCAGGGCCCCCGACCGCCAACTCGTAGTCGCGTTCCGAGACCGGTTCGGCGGGAACCGGCCGCGCGCCGGTGGTCGCAGGAAACGCCCGCCGAAGAAGGATGGCCATGTGGTGTGGCGGACAACTGAGCGCCTTGACACGCAAGCCCGTCTGGCGGCGGATGGCCTCGATACCCTTGGGGTTCGGACGCCCGCCAAACACCACACACAACAGATCGCCGAACCGGGCAATCGGCACCGCCTTGTACTTCAGCGCCGTCTCCCGGGGAATCGAGCGCGCTATGTGCACGGGAACCCGGCACTGCTTGAGGTCGACGACCGGGACGCGGTAGCCGGCGGCCAGGACCGCGAAGACCTCCTCCTCGCTGGGCGCGTGGACCGCGGCCAGGAGCCGCCCGAGATAACTGTCCCCCTGGCCGCTCACGGCCAACTGCTGACGGAGGAACTCGGCGGTGACCGGCCCCTCGGCCAGAAGGCACCGCCCCACGGTGGGGTCAACCGGCCCGGTGGGGCGTCGGCGGCGTTCCTCCCCCTCGAGCTCCCGGAGGATATCGTCGGCGGTGCGGGTCTTGCGCCCCCCTTCCGGCGACGGTCTTTCACGGGGTGGTTTTCCCGGAGCCTGCGTCGGCGCGGCCGCGCTCGACTGCTCCGCCCGCTTCCTCTTGCGCCGCTTCCCGAATAGAAGCATCAGGGGCCTCCGGGGGTGCTGCTAGGTGTTTCGCATGGCTTGGCCCACGATGGCTCTGAGGCTTTCGACTATCCGTTTGTATTCCTCGAGTTCCGCCTCGAGTTCCGCCGCCCGCTCGAGCGCCTCGTCGCGCTCGCGGGTGAGTCTGGCGATCAGTTCATCGCGGTCCGGCGCCTCGCCGGCGCCCCGGGACGTGGGCTGGGGCGGCCCGCCTTCGTCCACCAAGTGCAGGTCGTCCCATTGGCCGGCCTGGTCGGGCGCGCCGCCTACGCCGGGCGAAGCGGGGGACTCGCCTTGCGCTGGAGCGGCTCGTAGAGCCGCCAGCGCTTCCCTGGCGCGCGCCTCGGCCTCGTCGTCGCCGATGTTCGCGGCCATGGCCGCCGCCCTCTCGAGGATTTCGACCGCCAGAGGCTCCTCGCCGGCCTGAAGGTGTGTTTCGGCGAGTTCCAGGAGAGCCGCCACCTCCTCGCCCGGCTCCCCGATTGATTGCGCGACCTCGCGCGCTTTCCGCAACAACGCGATCGCCTCGTCGCAGGCACCGGTCTTCCTGTGCAGGACGGCCAACGTGCGCAGGTGCGCTGCCTCGGCCTCGCGATCGGCAATCGAGCGGTCGAGCTCGATGGCCTGCTGGAGACAGGTGAGGGCCTTCTCCATCTCGCCGAGTTGCTCGAAGACGAGACCCAGGTTACACAGGTCGGCGATCTCGGCCACGGTCGAGCCGGTGCGATTGTCCAGGCGCCAGGCCTCCTGGTAGAACTTCCGCGCCGCCTCCAGGTCGTCCTGCTTCTGGCTGATCGCAGCGAGGTTGGCGAGTTGGTTCGCCGCGCCAACGTCGTTGCCCAGTTCGCGGTGGAGTTTCAGGGCTCGTTCGTGGCGCATCTTGGCCTCGTCGAGGCGACCCAGACCCTGGAGAAGGATGCCGAGGTTGTTCAGATCGGCCGCCAGAGCGGCCTGGTTGCCGCTCTGCTCGTCGAGTTCGATCGCGCGCTGGAGTTGCCCCAGGGCCTCCTCCAGGCGACCGAGATCGCTCAGCACCGACGCGGTCTCGGCGAGTTGCCCCGCCGTGCCCGCAACGTCGGCGGCCTGCTCGTACAGTCCCAGCGCCTCGCGGTGGCAGCGCAGGGCCTCCTCGTGTTGGCCCAGCCGCTGATAGACCCGGCCCAGGTTAGCCAGACACACCGGGCGGTTGATCGACTCCTCGCCAAGTTCGTCACAGGCCGCCAGCAGCGTCTCATACTCGGCCGCCAGATGGCCGAAAAGGCCGAGGGTGTGTTTGGTCTTGTAGGTCTTCGGGAAGTCGGCGATGAACTGTCGCTTGTCCCTGCTCTGCCGCAAGTGGTGGTCGTGGGCGGCCACAGCCTCGATGTCCCACACGCGCTGCTCCGCCCGCGCCAGAAAGTACGACGCGACCTGCTTGTGAAACTCCGCGGCCGGCTCCCCGGAAGCCACAATGCGATCGGCGAGCATTTCGTGGAACAGGTGGGCCTCCGGCCCCCCAACGCCACGCAAGATCAACACGCTGTTGCGCACCCCCTCGCTGCCCAGCATGGCGCGCAACTCGCCGTCCGAGAAACCGCTGACGCTCCGCAGCAGCCCAATGTCCACCCCCGAAGGGATCAGCGCCACACACTCGACCAGTCGCCGTTGCTCGAGCGACAGCGACTCGAGGAGCGCGCCACACAGCCCGGCAGGCTCGGCGGGCAGGTCCGCGAGGCGCGTCCCCCCGGCCATTAGTTTCACCGCCAGGTCGCAGCCGAGCGCCAGGCCCCCATAGCGCTCGACCACCGCTCCCGCGAGACCTCGCTCTTCGGCCAGCGCGGGACAATGTGCCTTCAGCAACGCCGCGACCTCCCCGTCCGACAGAGGCGGGAGCGCCTCGATGGCGACCACCTGGTCAATTGCGCCAGCCCACTCCGGCACGCGCGGCACCGCGACGATCACCTTGATCTTCTCCGGCAGGCGCCGCGCCAGGAACTCCAGCGGGAACGCCTCCTCGCCCTCGAGGCGCCCAAGGTCCAGCAACAACACCAGTCGCGCCTCGGGCGGAAGGTGGCTCGAAGCCACCGAAAAAACCCCCAGCAACTTCTCGCGCGGCGTCCGACGGCTCCCCGTCATGACCCGCTCGAAGAACTCCTGGCCGTTGGGCACCAACAGGGCCTTTGCCCCGGGGCCGCCCCGGCTCTCCCCGTGGGCGAACGCCATGCTCGATAGGATCGAATACAGACGCACGTCGGCGTCGGGCAGGTGAGCCAGGCGGTTGAGTTGGACGAAGTGTCTCCCCTGGGCCTCGGCCTCGGCCCGAAGGCGGCTCAACAGCAGCGATTTCCCGCTCCCCTCCGGCCCCCCGACGATCAGCATCCGGCCCTCCGGGCCGGCGAGCATCCTCCGGAAGGCCTTGATCTGGTCGTCGCGGCCGACAAACTTGAAACCGGCCAACTCTCCTGGCTCCGGTCTGAAGGCTCTTGTGGTGGAACGGGACCCTGGGCCTAAGGAATTATACTGCCGCTCCGGAACCTTTGCAAACACCCAGAAGGAACAACAGGGAAGAACACGGACCGACACTCTTATCCCCTGGCCGACCGCTGTCGCGCCTCTCCGTGTTCGCTCGCCTCAGCCCGTGCCGGTTCACCCGGCCCTCTCCAGAGCACCGGTGCTTAACCGCGTGCGAGAACCCTCGAAACTAAACTAGGGGAGCCTGGGGCGCTGCGCCCCGCGCCCTCCTTCGCTCTGAGGAACTGCCGAAGCCAGGGAAGGACCACCGATGGCGGGCGCCTCCACGAGAGCCACCCAGAACGACAACCTCCAGGTCAGCCCTGAAGAGATGGCCTTCCGCCTCGAGCGCGTCGGTGGACGCCTCCTCGAGATCGCACGCTCCGGCGCTGGCAAGAAACTCGAGGGGCCCCTGACCGAATGCGTCCGGGAATTGCGCCAGGTGTGGTCGGCCCTGCGCGACCTCGCCCTCGTCTTCGACGCCAACCGCGTCGAGACCATGCTCGCCCACGAGGAAGAACTCCGCCGCGCGATGGAAATCCTCAACGGCACCGTCGGCACCCTCTCCCGAGCCAACGAGCGCGTGGTGGCAAACGTGGACCGCCAACTCCACAAACTCGACGAGGTTGATGCCATCGGCGATGCATCCCTGATGGCCGAGCGACTGCGCTCGGTCTCCGGAAGCGTCCGCGAGGCCGCCACCGAGATGCGCTCCGACATAGAGCGCTCGGCCGCCCAACTCGACCAGAGCCAACAGATCATCAAGGCCGTGGACCACAAACTCCGCGAGGCCAAGAAACAGGTCATGTACGACAGCCTCACCCGAGTGCTCAGCCGCGCCATCTTCGAGCAACGACTCCACGAGATGGCCTCGCAGTCCAGCGCGGTGACGGGAGCCTGGTGCCTGGCCATCGTCGACATCGACAACATCTCCGTGACCAACGAGCGGCTGGGCCGGCGGGTCGGCGACGCCCTACTCTTCCGAATCGCCGACATCGTCCAGACCACCAGCGAAACCCTCCCGGGGGCCATCGTCGGGCGTTGGGGCGGCGAGGAGTTCGCCGTCCTGATGCCGCGAACCTCCCTCACTCAAGGCCGCCAACTCGCCGAGGAGATCAGGGGTACTGTCAACCTCGCAAAGTGGGAGTGTCGCGCCAGCAGCCAGCCCGTCGTCGTGACCGCAACCGTCAGCGTCGGGGTCGTTCAACACCGCAACGGCGAGTCAGCCACCGAGATGATCGCCAGGGTTCTCGAGTGCCTTGCCAGGGCGAAGCGCCGAGGACGAAACTGCGTTGTCGCCGAAACCTGACGCAGCCCACCAAGCGCCGGAAAATCCCAAGCAAGAGCCAAATTCCGAACTCCAACGACCGAAGCGCAGAGGTCGGCGCGGTTGCCTCCCGGCCGTTTGATCATTGGGTTTGGTGCCTGGTGCTTGTTTGTGATTTGGAGCTTGGTTCTCGGGGTTTTCCATGGGCGCGCCAAACGGGCTGCCGGCACATCTGTGGGGGAACCCGGAATGGCGGCGCGCCGGGGCGCGTGGCGTTTGGCACGCTTCTTGCTCAGCAAAGAATCGCCAGGCAAGAAGGAAAAGGATGCCTTGGCTGCGTGCCAAAGCCCACAGCCCCGGTCCCTTTCAAGGCTACGCGCGGGTTTCCTTCATAGTCTCAGGCTTTGCGGCCGCTGGAAGATGCCAAAGGGGAGAGGCGGACAAGAGTGGGGTGGGACGGAATGGAACGAGTGGGGCGACCCGCGGTTGCGGGTCGCCCCGATGGGAAAGGTCGCCCGGCCCGTCGGCCTTCGCCGTCGCGGCCGCGCGGGGTCAGACGAACTTGACGTTGAGCATGTGGACCGAGCAGGAGATGCAGGGGTCGTAGGCGCGGACGAGCATCTCGAGGCAGTGGGCGATCTCGTCCTGGGGCT
>CAYYCI010000292.1:0-5793 GCA_964470215.1 uncultured Planctomycetota bacterium | reverse complement strand
CTGCATTGGAAACCCACGGTGCACAAAAGCGTGCCAAAGCCCACAGCCCCGGCCCCTTTCAAGGCTACGCGCGGGGTTCCTTCATAGTCTCAGGTTTTGCAGCCTGTGCCGGCACTTGAGCCGCAGATGAACGCGGATAAGAGCGGCACCAACAGGCCACGAATGTGACAGCCACGGATGAACACGGAAAAACGAGAATCAACCTCTCCCTGCGTTGCGGCGCAGGCCGCCCCGCGGGCCTTGGGTTGGATGGGCGTTCTCCCTCTCTCCTCTGCGTCCTCTGCGTTGAACCGGCACCATCGCGCCGCGCGGGCACGGCAGTGCCGTGCCCCTACAACCCCGACGCCTCACTGCCCTGACCCATAACCTGAAACCCAAGACCTGAAACCTGCGGCTTGGCCTCTCTCCGGGCCTTCTCTGTGTCCTCTGTGCCTCTGTGGTGAAATGCCCCCGAGGCGGGGCTGAGGTTCCGCGTGCGGGTTTGCATGCCCTACGTCGGGGCTGCGATCCGAGAGGGCGTTTGACTCCGAGATGTCGTGTTGGTAATTGAGGCGTTGTGGGACTGTGTGGCGAACTTGCGGTCTCTGACGGCTCCCGGCGCGGCTGGCTGGCACAGCGGCGCCGTGGCGGCCGGCCCACCTTTCGTCCTCGCCGGACGATTTCCCGAACGCAATCGAGGAGGTAAGAGATGCTCCAGCGCCTTGTGGGTCTCCTTGGGTTGTTGGTGTTGGTGGGGATAGCGTTTGCCCTGTCCAGGAACCGGCGCCGCATCTCGCTTCGGGTGGTGCTTTGGGGACTGGGGCTCCAGGTGGGCTTCGCCGTGCTCATTCTACGGACCACCCCCGGGCGGGTGTTTTTCGACTGGCTCGCGGGGGCTTTCAAGCAACTCATCGCGTTCACGGACGAGGGCAGTCAATTCGTGTTCGGGGATTGGAGCGTGCCGCTGCGGGCGACGAACGCCGTGACCGGGAAACCACACGAGATCGGCTTCGCGCTCGCCTTCTCGATACTGCCCGTCATCATCTTCTTCTCGTCGCTGATGAGCATTCTCTACCACCTGGGGATCATGCAACGGGTGGTGGCTGGGATGGCGTGGCTGATGCGGCGGACGATGCGTGTGAGCGGTGCGGAGGCCCTGAACGCAGCGGGGAACATCTTCGTCGGGATGACCGAGGCGCCGCTGATGATCCGGCCCTATGTGGCGGACCTGACGGACTCGGAGTTGATGGCGGTGATGGTCGGGGGGCTTGCGACGATTGCGGGCAGCGTGATGGCCATCTACGTGGGCTTCGGCATCGAGGCGGGGCACTTGTTGTGTGCGAGCGTGATGAGCGCTCCCGCGGCACTGATGATCGCCAAGATAATGGTGCCGGAGACGGCCGAGCCCAGGACCGCTGGCACGGCGCGAGTGTACTTCGAGCGCGAGACCCACAACGTCATAGACGCCGCTGCGGCGGGGGCGTGGCAGGGCTTGAGGCTGGCGCTGAACGTCGGGGCCATGCTCATCGCCTTCATCGCCCTCCTGGCCATGGTCAACTACGGCCTTCTGGGGCTGCACAACGCTCTCGAGGGGTTGCTCGGCTGGTCGGGCTTCCCCGCGAGCCTCCAGGAGGTCTTCGGCTTCGTCTTCCGGCCGCTGGCGTGGGTGATGGGGGTGCCGTGGGCGGAGGCCGACGAGGTGGGCTCCCTGATGGGGATCAAGGTCAGCGCCAACGAATTGATCGCCTACACCGAACTGGTGAAACTCAAGGCCAGCCTGTCCCACCGCTCGGTCGTGATTGCGACCTACGCCCTGTGTGGCTTCGGGAACTTCGGCTCGATTGCCATCCTGATCGGCGGGATATCGGGGATCGCGCCGCAGCGGCGACCCGACCTCTCGCGGCTGGCCCTTCGAGCGCTGGCCGGCGCGGTCATCGCATCGTTCACCACGGCGACGATCGCCGGGATCCTGTTGTGACGCCGTGGGGGCTCAGTCTATGACCATGTTGTCCACGGGGGCGTAGTCGTCGGTGAGGATGGGGGCGCGGCGCCATTCGGGGCGGCCCTTCCCCCCAGGGGCGGGAACGAGTTCGGCGATGGGCAAGTGGTTCTGGACGTGTTGGAGGATGCTCTCGACCTTTATCTTGCGCTCCTTGAGGACCAGTCGCTCGGCGTCCTCGACCAGCGTCGTTTTCGGCCTCGGGCTGGGGCTGGTGGGAAAGTTGACCGCGAGGAGTTCGATGTTGATGCCGCTGCGGCGGACCTCTCCCGCGCCCCAGCGCTGGTCGTACCACTTCGGGAACACGTAAACGCTCTCCCGACCGAAGACCTCGACCATGGTCTTCAGGAGGGCCCAGAACAGGGGACTGCGCCCACCCTCCAAGGCGCTGATGATATTGATGTGGAGCACCCCGCGGTCGCTCAGGCGGTTGCGAACCGCCTCGAGGCACTCCTTCGTCAGGAGGTGGAAGGGCGGTCGGCCACCGGTGAATGCGTCGAGGATGATGATGTCGTAGGTGTGGTCGGTGTGGGTGAGATAGACCCGGCCGTCCATCACGATGACGTTGACACGCTTTCCGTCGGGCTTGAAGCCGAAATAGCGCTTCGAGATTTCCACGACGTCGGGGTCAATCTCGACGACGTCAATGCGCTGGAGTTGGGGGTAGTCGCGCGCGAAGATCGTGGGGAGCACCCCTCCGCCGCCCCCGACGATCAACACATCCTGGGCCTCCGGGTTGAAGAGGAAGGGGAGGTGGAGGGTGTCGGTGTACTTGGCCCCGCTCTCGTATGGCTCGCGGGGCCGGAGGTTTTCCGGGTCGCCGCTCTCCATGATGACCTCGCTCTCGATGTACTTGTCGAAGCGCAGTTGGAGCGACCACTCTTCCTCCGCGGCGTAAGTCCACGGCCTGAGAACCACGCCGATGTGTTGGTAGGGGGAGTCGGTCTCGAAGATGAGTTTCTCGTCGGCCTCGAGGTGGATGAACGATGGGGCCGGGACGAAAAGGATGGCGACTGCGAGGACCAGGAGGATGGCGCTGACGACCGCCGCCTTGGCCTTCCGCTCGGCCAGGCGCGCCCGAATCCCCGGCATCATGGCAACGACCGCGACCACCACCAGCGTCAGGCCCAGGCCCTTGGTGATGTTGCTGGTGCCGTAGGAGGGCACGAGCCAGAAGGTGGCCAGAAGGGTCCCCGCGATGCTCCCGAGGGTCGAGAGGGAGTAGAGGCGCCCGGCCACGTTGCCCACGGTGGCCACGGTGCGCGCCTGGAGCCTGACGGCGAAAGGCGAAACCATGCCCATCAGGACGCTCGGCACGAAGAACAGCACGAGCGAGGCGACCAGGGGGTTCCACCGGTGGCCGGGGCCGCTGCCTTCGACCCAGCGGCAACACCCCGGCGCGTAGAAGGGCACCACCAGGACGATGATCCCGGCGGCGGCAATGATCGCCCCGAGCAGGAAGAGGCTGGGGACGCGGTCGGCCAGCCGGCCGCCGAGGGCGTAGCCGAGGCTCAAGGCGCCGAGGAAAACCCCGATGAGACTGCCCCAGACGAAGACGGTCGAGCCGAACGTGGGGGCGAGGATGCGGCTGCCGACTATCTCGAACGCCATCAGCACCGCGCCACAGGCGAAGACCACCAGGAGGAGCGCGCGGCTCTCGGCCCTGGCGCGACGAGCACCCGACGCGTCTGCCCCGGGACGTTTCCTTGCCATTCGTTGTTCCTTCTTCAGCGGGGGTTATCGCTCGCGGCGTTGCGCGAGACGGGCGCGGACCCGCAAACGCAACGCATTGAGGCGAATGAAACCAGTGGCGTCCGCCTGGCGGTAAACCGCGTCGGCACCGAAGGTGGCCAACTCCGGATCGTAGAGGGACACCGGGGACTTCCGCCCGACGACATATGCGTTGCCCTTGTAGAGTTTGAGCCGAGCCGTGCCGGTGACGGCCTTCTGGGCCTCGTCAATCGCCGCCTGGAGCATCTCGCGCTCCGGCGAGAACCAGAAGCCGTAGTAAACCAGTTCGGAGTAGCGCGGGACCAGGCTGTCGCGAAGGTGCAGCACCTCGCGGTCGAGGGTGAGCGACTCGACGGCCCGATGGGCCACGTGGAGGATGGTGGCGCCGGGGGTTTCATAGACGCCGCGACACTTGATGCCGACGAAACGGTTCTCGACCATGTCCACGCGCCCGATGGCGTTGGCCCCGCCGAGTTCGTTCAGGCGGGCGAGGAGTTCGGCTGGCGAGAGGCGCTCGCCATCAATCGCCACCGGGTTGCCTTCCTCGTATTCGATCTCGACATAGGTCGGCTCGTCGGGCGCCTTCTCCGGCGGCACACTCAGGACGAACGTCTCCGGGGGCGGCTCGAACCACGGGTCCTCGAGGATTCCGCCCTCGAAACTCAGGTGGACGATGTTGCGGTCGCAACTGTAGGGCTTCTCGCGGGTGGCGGGCACTGGGATGCCGTGTCGCTCGGCGTAGGCGATCAGGTCGTCGCGCGAGCGCAGGTCCCACTCGCGCCAGGGAGCGATGACCTGGATGTCGGGCTCGAGGGCGTAGTAGGTCAGCTCGAAGCGCACCTGGTCGTTGCCCTTGCCTGTGGCCCCGTGGGCCACGGCGTCGGCGCCCTCCAGTCGCGCGATCTCGACCTGTCGCTTGGCGATCAGCGGGCGGGCGATCGAGGTGCCCAGGAGGTAGGTGCCTTCGTAGATGGCGTTGGCCCGGAGCATCGGGAAGACGAAGTCGCGGACGAACTCCTCGCGTAGGTCGTCCACATAGACCTTCGCGGCGCCGGTCTGGACGGCCTTGGTGCGGACTTCCTCGAGTTCCTCGCCCTGGCCCAGGTCGGCGCAGAAGGCGATGACCTCGGCCCCGTAGGTCTCCCGGAGCCACTTGAGGATGACCGACGTGTCCAGGCCCCCTGAGTAGGCGAGGACGATTCTTCGCGGTTTCGCGGCCATTGCAGCGTTCCTTCCTTCTTCCTCAGCCCTCCACGGTCACTCGCGGCGGGTTGACGTAGTCGAGGTACTTGTCGCGGACGTGGCCCATCGCGGCGTCGCCGCGATGCATGTAGATGCGGTAGCGGAAGGTCAGGGTCTTCCGCGCGGGCAGGGTCCAGTCGCCACGCTCGCCACTCTCCGGCTGGAAGTGGGAGATGCCGAATGGGTTGGCGGTCATGAGGCCGTAGTCGCGCGCGTGCCAGTAGGTCGGGTAGCGAAGGTTTCCTGGGGTGTCGAAGATGGCGATGCCGACCAGCTTGTTGCTCACGGTTCCCGAATAGTCGCACCAGGCGGCCCTGCGTCCCCAACACTCGGCCTCGCCGATGGCGCCGTGGGAGTTCTCGATCCGACCCCCTCGGATTCCATCCATCGGCGTGGCCACGCGGAGCGAGCAGATGCCCCCCTCCTTGGTGTCGCCGAAGACCACCCTGCGGGAGCCGGCCTTGAACGTGACGCGTAGGTCCACGAGCCGCTGGTCGGCTGGGGCGGCATAGACTCTGATCTCGCGCTCCTCGGCCACCACGGGCGTCCCGCGCGCCGAGACCCAGGCGAGGTCCTGGCAAAGAATCGCCGCCACGGCCCCGCTGGATACTTCCTTCAAGCGCTTGTTGACGATTCGGCCGTGGCCCTTCTGCTCGGACCAGTTGTCCACGCCGTTGACGTCGCCGTGTGCCACCCACAGGCTCTTGTGGTGGGGGTGGTCGGTGGTCTCGCCGGGGACGTCGGGGACTACGGGATAACTTCGGGTTATCTGGACGAAGTCGGGTCCGATCACGGGGTAGAAGAATGGCCGCGCCCACTGCTTGCCGAAGTTGTAGGTCATG
>CAYYCI010000291.1:0-5800 GCA_964470215.1 uncultured Planctomycetota bacterium | reverse complement strand
CCCCACCCGCCGCCGATGGGGTTATCGAGAACCCCATAATCAGGGGCCACACTCGGGGGCTGTCGGGGATTTGACAGTCAGGGCAGGAATTGTTTTAATTGTTTTTTTGCAGGGTGTTCGTGGGTCAGGGTGTGAGTGCGGAGCCGGAGCGTGGGAGAACCCTCGCAAAGGCCAAGAGCGGCCTCGCTCGAGGAACTCCGCCAGTCCATTGACCAGATAGACGAACAGGTGGTGGCGCTGCTGAACCGCCGCGCCGAACTGGTCATCGAGATTGGCAAACTCAAGCGCCAGAACAGCAGCAGCATCTACGTGCCCTCGCGCGAGACGGAGGTCTTCCGCCGCGCGGTGGAGGCGAGCAAGGGGCCGTTGCCGGCTTCGGCCGTCAGGGCGATTTTCCGAGAGATAATGTCGGCGTGCATCGCCCTCGAAGAGCCGCTGACGGTGGCTTACCTGGGCCCCCAGACGACGTTCACCCACCTCGCTGCGCAGGCGAAGTTCGGAAGCTCGGTGGACTATCTGCCCCACCGCGACATCGTGGGCATCTTTCGCTCGGTGGCCAGCGGCGCCGCGGACCTGGGAGTGGTGCCGGTGGAGAACTCGATTGACGGTGGGGTGAGCGACACTCTGGACGCTTTCATGGGCTACAGTCTCGAGATTTGCTCGGAACTGCTAATGGAAATTCACCATTGCCTGATGGCTCCGAGCCACGAGACGGTGGTCGAGCGCATCTACTCGAAGCCCCAGGTCTTCGCCCAGTGTGGGCGTTGGCTGGCCGAGCACTACCCGGAAGCGGACCTGATCTCGGTGGGGAGCACGGCCCGGGCGTGCGAGGTAGTGCGGGAGGAGCCGAACGCGGCGGCAATCGCACACTCGGCTGCGGCGGCGACCTACGGGCTGGTGGTCCTGCACAAGAACATCGAGGACATCGCGCAGAACGTCACGCGGTTCGTGGTCCTGGGCAGGGAGTCTTGTGCGCCGACAGGTCGGGACAAGACGTCGGTGGTGCTCTCGGTGGCGCACCGTGCCGGTGCGCTGCACGAGGCCCTGGAGCCGTTCCGCAACCACGGGATCAATCTCACGCGGATCGAGTCGCGCCCCTCGAAGCGCAATCCGTGGGAGTATTATTTCTTCATAGACTTCGAGGGGCATCGCGAGGACGAGGCGGTGCGTCGCGCCCTCGAGCAGGTCCACGAGGCCTGCATCTATCTCCAGATTCTCGGTTCCTACCCGGTTGCCGACGCGGCGGTGTCGGTGGATTGAGTCCCGTTGCGAGACAGGGGAAACAGATGCGTCGTTTGCTGATCGCGGGGAACTGGAAGATGCACCTGGACCTGCGCGGGGCAATCGTGTTGGCCTCGGAACTCAAGCGCGAACTGGGCGAGGTGGATGACCGCGACCTGGCGGTCTTTCCGCCGTTCCCGTTCATTGCCGACGTGGCCGACACGCTTAGCGGGACCGCGATCGAGGTCGGCGCCCAGAACCTCCACCCGGAGCCCGAGGGCGCGTTCACCGGCGAGGTCTCCGGGGCGATGCTCGCCAGCGTTGGTTGCCAGTGGGTGATCGTGGGACACTCCGAGCGGCGGAACCAGTTCGGGGAGTCGGACGAGTTTCTCAATGCCAAACTTCGCGCCGCGCTGGGCGCTGGGCTGAAGCCGATCCTGTGTGTGGGGGAGCACCTGGCGGAGCGCGAGGCAGGAGAGGCCGAGGCGGTGGTCCGCCGGCAGTTGGAGGCCGACCTGGCGGGTCTTTCGGCCGAGCAGTTCGCCCGGGTGACGATCGCCTACGAGCCGGTGTGGGCGATCGGGACGGGGCGGACCGCCACCCCGGCCCAGGCGAACGAGATGCAGGGCGCGATTCGGCGTTTGCTCGCCGAGCGCTTCGGCTCCGGGCCGGCGGAGCAATGTCGGATTCTCTACGGCGGGAGCGTCAAGCCCGCGAACGCGCGGGCCCTCCTGGCCGAGCCCGAGATAGACGGCGCGCTGGTGGGCGGGGCGAGCCTGAAGGCCGCCGATTTCTGCGCCATAGCCAGGGGCTGACGTCCGCTTCCCGATAGGGGTTTGGTCCGTGGATTTCATCTACAGTCTGTTGTGGGTCATCTTCATCATTGATTGCGTGTTCCTCGTGCTGATCGTGTTACTCCAGTCGGGGCGCGGCGGCGGGCTGAGCGGGATGCTCGGCGGGGGGGGCATGGCCGAGTCGGCATTGGGACCGCGCACCGGGCTGCCGAAAATCACCAGCGTGATGGCCGCGATCTTCTTCATCACCGCGATGCTTATCGGGGTGATGACCCGGCCTCGCCAGGCAATGGAGGAGACCGGCGCCTCGGCCACGCCGACCGAGAAGAGCCCCACTACCCAGACCACCCCCACAAGCGGAGAGAGCCGGTGATCCGGAGCATGACCGGATATGGCCAGGCCCGCTGGGACGAGGCGGGCCGCTCGGTCGTCGTGGAGGTTCGCTCGGTCAACAGTCGCTACTTCCGGCTCAACACGCGCATGCCCCACGAGTTCGCGGCCCTGGAGGGCGAACTGACCCGCGTGGTTCGCCAGACCATCGCTCGCGGCAACGTGGACCTGGTGGTCAAGGTGGAGTTGACCGGCCCATCGGCTGCCAGGGCGGTCAACACCGCTGCGCTCGAGGGCTACGTGGCCGAACTCCGCCGGGTGGGCGAGAAGACGGGCTGCCGGGTGGTTCTCACGGCGGAGGCCCTTGCCAGCCTGCCGGGGGTCCTCGACGACGAGGAGCTGCCCCAGGGCCAGGTCAGCGAACTGGCCCCGCGCGTGTGCCAGACCACACGAGAGGCCCTCGAGGCCCTCGAGGCGATGCGGCGGGCCGAGGGGGAGAACCTCGCCCGCGAGTTCTCCGCCCACTGCGACGCAATCGAGAAACTCCTCGAGGCGGTCGGGAGGGTCTACCCCGCGGCCCTCGATGCCCACAAGGAGCGGCTGGTCGAGCGGGTGCGCCGGCTGCTCGAGGAGACGGGCATCGAGGTCAGCGAGGCCGACCTGGCGCGCGAGGTGGCCATCCAGGCCGACCGGGCGGCCATAGATGAAGAGTTGGCCCGGCTGCGCTCCCACGTGGCTCAACTGCGCGAGGCCCTCGAGGCCAGCGAGCCGGTGGGCCGCCGCATCGAGTTCATCGGCCAGGAGATGCAGCGCGAGGTCAACACCGCGAGCGCCAAGGCCCCGGGCGACGAACTGACGCGCCTGCTGACCTCCCTACAGGGAGAAGTGGACAAGATCCGGGAGCAAGCGCTCAACGTCGAGTAGGCAAGACGTGGAGGCAAAGTCCAGGCCGTTGTTAATCGTCCTTTCGGGACCGGCGGGCGCAGGCAAGACCACCGTGGCCGAGGAGCTCTGTAGGCGGATGGGCATCGAGAGGTCGATCTCGGCCACGACGCGCCAGCCGCGACCTGGCGAGGCAGACGGCCGCGACTACTTTTTCATAAGCGAGGAGGAGTTTGCCCAGCGCGTGGCCCGCGGCGAGTTCCTCGAACACGCCACGGTCCACGGCCATCGCTACGGCACCCCCCGAGGCCCGG
Source organism: uncultured Planctomycetota bacterium (assembly GCA_964470215.1). Classification (GTDB taxonomy): domain Bacteria; phylum Planctomycetota; class PUPC01; order DSUN01; family DSUN01; genus CAYYCI01. The sequence goes on along the minus strand of CAYYCI010000291.1, from coordinate 2,259 downwards.
TCGAGGAGGCGCTCCGCGAGGGCGAGAGTCGCTTGCTCGTCATAGACGTCCAGGGGGCGATGCAAGTCAAGAAGGCGTTCCCCGAGGCGCTGTTGATCTTCCTCGACGCCCCCGACGATGCCCTCGAGGAACGCATGGCAAAGCGTGGAAGCGAAACCAGGGACGAACGCGAGGCGCGACGCCAGAAGGCTCAACGCGAGCGCAGTTACAAGGAGCACTATGACTTCTACGTGGTCAACGACAACCTCCAGGACACCGTGGCCAGGATTCGCCACTTCATCACCGACAGGACGAAGCCCGGCGAACGGAGGCAATCGCTCAATGGATGAGGCAACTATCGATCGTCTCGCGCGAAAGGTCGGTGGTCGGTTCAAACTCGCCACACTCATCATGAAACGCCGCATTGACCTCATGCGCGGCTCGCAGCCACTGGTCGAGACCGAGGGCCAGAGCGACTTCTACGTCGCACTCAAGGAGATAGACCACGACCTCATCCGCCTCGTGCCGAGGCTCCCCGCGCCCGAAGAACCGCAAGAAGACGAGGACATCGCCCAGGAAACCTGACCAGGGGGACCGGCCGTGGACCCCGACCTGTTCCGTGGCCGCAACATCGTCGTGGGCGTCACCGGCGGGATCGCCGCCTACAAGGCCGCCGAACTGGTCTCCCAACTGCGCCAGCGTGGCGCCGACCTGACGGTCGTCATGACCCCCGCCGCCACCCGGTTCGTCCAGCCCCTGACCTTCGCGGTCCTGACGGCCAGGCCGGTCATCACCGACCTCTTCGCGCGGCCCGACCGCTACGAGGCCGACCACGTGGCGCTCGCCCAGCGGAGCGAGGTGGCCATCGTGGCGCCCGCCACGGCCAACTTCCTGGGCAAGGCCGCGGCGGGCATCGCCGACGACGCCCTCACCACCACCATCCTCTCGTTGTCCTGCCCCATAGTCGTCGCCCCCGCGATGAACCACAGGATGTGGAACAACCCGGCAGTCCAGGAGAACCTTCGCCGCATTCGCGACCGGGGCTTCCACATCGTCGAGCCACAGGAAGGCTGGCTCGCCTGCGGGGAGGTCGGCAAGGGCCGTCTGGCCGACATCCAGACCATCATCGAGGCCACAGCCGAAGCGCTCTCCGCCCCGCGCACCTAGTCTCCCGTGAAACCCGGGCGTTGGTTGTCGGGCGCTGGGTGTTTGGTCACTGGCCATAGGTTAGAGGTCGTGGGGCACGGCGTGGACGGTTCGGGGCTTGCGGGGTCGGAACGCCCCGGTGGCCCGGAAAAGTTGACCTTCGGCGACTCGGCGCGGTAGAATGGTCCTGCGACACGGGAAATCCGATTCAGCCCCGTCGGGAGAAGGGATAATGAGTTGCCAGGCCCGCCTCGCCCCCGGATGCCTGCTCCTGGTGGGCGTGTTTGTGGCATCGTCCTGCCGCGGCGCTGACCAGTCGGTCCGCGCGCCGGTCGCCGCCGGCGCCTTCTACCCCAGCAACCAGGCCGAACTCCGCGACATGGTGGACCGCTACCTCGCTCAGGGAGCGAAGAAGGCCGAAGCGGTGAAAGCCAAGCCACTGGCCTTGATCGCTCCTCACGCAGGGTATAGATACTCGGGCGCGTGTGCCGGGGTGGCTTACGCCACTGTCAAGGGGAAGACGTATAGGCGGGTCATCGTCCTTGCGGTCAATCACCGCGGCGGCCCTTTCCACGGCGCCTCGATCCTCGATGTCGAGGCGTATCGGACCCCACTGGGCGAAATCCCCCTCGACACCGGCATCTGCAAGGCCCTCCGCAGGTCCGAGTTGATCCGCTCCTATCCCTCGGCACACCGCCTCGAACACTCCCTCGAGGTCCAACTGCCGTTCCTCCAGCGCGCGGTCGGCGACTTCAAACTCGTCCCCATCGTCGTTGGCATGGTCTACGAGGACGAGTTCGCGGAACTGGCGCGCACGGTCCGCCAGTTCGTGGACGACGAGACCTTGGTCGTCGCCAGTTCGGACTTTTGCCACTACGGCCCCGCGTTCCGCTTCGCTCCCTACGGCACGGGGCCGGACGCGCGGGAGAAAATCGAGGAACTCGACATGGGGGCCGTGAACTTGATCCTCCAGCACGACGGGCCCGGGTTCTGGGCCTACCTGCGCAAGACCGGCGACACCATCTGCGGCCTCTACCCCATCTGCACCCTGCTACGCATGCTACCCTCTAACGCCGAGGGGCGGCTGGTGGACTACTACGCCTCCGGCGACACCAACCGCGACTACCGCCACAG
>CAYYCI010000290.1:0-5805 GCA_964470215.1 uncultured Planctomycetota bacterium | reverse complement strand
CTCGCGGGCCGAGACGGCCCGGTTACATCCGCGGTTGTGTTTCTCGGCGGAGGGTGGGGGCGACACGGCGTGTCGCCCGAAGCACAGGCTGGAAAGCCTGTGCCACCGGCTGGTGGGGTCGGGGTACTCTCCGCTGGGGTCGGGGCGTCTCTGCCCCGCGACGCGGGCGCGTTGATTTGTCCGCTCCGCCGGCCATAATCTCTGGGAGGAAGGCGAGCCGACCCAATGGCGAGATTGTCTCTTTGGATTCTCGCGACCCTGGCAACCTGGGCCTCGGCGGGCCAGGCCGATCGGCCGGTGGTGCTGCGCTATTTCCTGGGCGGGAGCCTGCCGGCAGGGGACCAGGATGTCGTTGCGGAGTTCGAGCGCCGCAACCCCGGGATCAAGGTGGTGGCGGGGGTGACGGCCTCGCGCGACATGGTGTCCGACCCTCAGCGCCTCCTCTGTGCGATTGCGGGCGGGGACCCGCCCGACCTGGTGATGTTCGACCGCTACGCGGTGGCCGAGTGGGCGGCGCGGGGCGCGTTCCTGCCGCTCGACGAGTTCATCGCTCGGGACCGCGACAAGCCCGAGGGCATCCGCCCGGAGGACTTCTTCGAGGCGTGCTGGAAGGAAGCCCAGTGGAAAGGCCACGTTTACGCCATCCCCAGCGGCACGGACAACCGCGCTCTCTACTACAACAAGGATCTCTTGATTGCGGCTGGCCTGGTTGACGAGGGCGGCGAGGCGCGGCCGCCGAGGACGTGGGAGGAACTCGAAGACTACGCGATGCGCCTGAGCGAGTTCGTCCGCGACGAGAAGGGGCGAATCACGGCAATCCGCCGGGCCGGCTTCATCCCCAACTACGGCAACGCGTGGTTCTACTTCTACTCGTGGCTCAACGACGGGCAACTGCTCAGCGACGACGGCCGCCGCTGCACCCTCGACTCGCCGGCGAACGTCGAGGCGATGCGCTACGTGGTGAGGCTCTACGACAAGTTGGGCGGGGCGGAACTGGTCTATGGCTTCCAGTCGAGCTTCCAGCGGGCGGAACTCGACCCCTTCCTCACCGGGAAGGTGGCGATGAAGATTGACGGGAACTGGGTGCTGAACCACATCGGGAACTATCGTCGGGATATGAACTTCGGCGTCGCCCCTGCGCCCATGCCACGACGAAGGCTCGAGGGGGGCAAGCCCTACATCTCGTGGTCGGGCGGCTGGTCGTGGGTGATCCCCAGGGGCGCGAAACATCCCGAGGAGGGTTGGAGGTTGATCCGGTGGCTGGCGTCGCAGGAGGCGGCGATCATCCGCAACGACGCCGAACGCGAGGCCAACCTGGCCCAGGGGAAGATATTCATCCCGAGCCTCCACGCCAACCGCAAGATCGCCCGGGCGCTCTACCGACGTTACCTGGCCGAAGACCCGACGATAGAGCAGAAGTTCAAGGACGCCTACCAGGTGTTCCTGAATCTCCTGCCAGAGAGCCGCTACCGGCCCGTGACGCCGGTGGGGCAGTTTCTGTGGAACCAGCAGGTGCGGGCGATGGAAGCGGCGATCTACCACCGCGACACGGTCGAGGCGGTGTTGCGCCGCCATGCCGCGGAGGTCCAGCACGAACTCGACCGAGTGTATCGCCCCCGGAACGAGCCGGTGGTCAACTGGGCTGTGCCGTTGGTGGCCTACCTGGGGCTGGTGGTCGGGGTCGGCGGGCTGTTGTGGTGGCGACACCGGCGCCAGAGCCGCAGTCGGGGCTACTTCCGCCACGAGTACCGTGCCGGGGTGCTCTTCGCGTTGCCGTGGATCGTCGGGTTCGTGGTCTTCATGGGCGGCCCGATAGTCTTCTCGCTGGTCATCAGTTTCTGCGAGTACGATGTGCTGTCGCCCGGGCGATGGGTCGGGCTGGCGAACTACCGCTACCTGTTCGGCGAGGACCCGGTGTTCTGGAAGTCGCTGGGGAACACCCTCTACATGCTCATCGGGGTGCCGCTGGGGATGGGGGTGAGCCTGGGCCTGGCGATGCTGCTCAATGCCAGGGTGCGGGGGATGTCGGCGTGGCGGACCTTCTTCTACCTGCCGGCGGTGATGCCGGCGGTGGCGGCGGCGCTTTTGTGGATGTGGATTTTCCAACCGACACACGGCCTGCTGAACCGTCTGTTCGAGATGGTCGGGCTGAACTGGCTGCTGGCCCACCTGGGGCTGAGGGTGCCGATCCAATGGCTCCAGAACCAGGCCACGAGCAAGCCGTCGTTGATCCTGATGGGTCTGTGGAGTGCGGGGGCGGGGATGATCATCTGGCTGGCGGGGCTGAAGGGCATCCCGCAACACCTCTACGAGGCGGCCGAGATTGACGGCGCGGGACCGTGGCGGCGTTTCTTCCACATCACCCTGCCGATGCTCTCGCCCTACATCTTCTTCAATCTCCTGATGGGGATCATCAACACGCTCCAGCAGTTCCAGAGCGCCTACATCATGACGGCCGGCGGGCCGGTGGATAGCACGCTTTTCTTCGGCTACCACCTCTTCAACAACGCGTTCCGCTACTTCCGCATGGGCCAGGCGAGCGCGATGGCGTGGGTGATGTGCGTTATCGTGTTGATCATCACGGCCATCCAACTGAGGAGCGCGAAGTTCTGGGTGCACTATGAGGCCGAGTGAGGGACGAATGAAGGGGGAGGCGGGCTGATGGTCAGGCGCGGAGGCATCCGGGCCGTCGGACGGGTCGGCGCGCTCTATTCCGCGCTCGTCGCAGGCTCGGTCGTCTTCTCCATCCCCTTCGTCTGGCTGCTCCTGTCGAGTTTCAAGACCAACGAGGAACTGTTCCTCGACCCTCCGCGTTGGGTGCCGCGTCGGCCGGCTGCCACGGCGGCCTCGCCGTACGTGGCTCGGGACGAGTTTGCGCTCGTGAGGCCGAAGGCCTGTCCCCGATGGCGATGGCCCGAACTCCGCGAGGCTCTCCTCGGGGCCGTTCGTCAGCGGGTGAGCGAGGTTCTGTCGGCGGGAGCGAGGGCCCACGGCGAGGCCCTCGCGGCCGAGGTGGCGGAAGGGGTGGCGTTCAAGGCCGCCGAGAGCGTCCGCGACGACCTGTGGTTCCAGTCCCAGGAGACCGTCGTCGCAGGCTGCCTGCGTCATGTGAGCCGGAGCCTGGTCGCCACTTGTCGCGACAAGGCCCTGAAGCGGTTCCTCATCGGGCCGATTCGCGTCAAGAGCATCGAGCAAGAGGAGGTGACGCTCCGCGAGGACGAGCCGATCCAGGGCGTGTGGAAGGTCGAGGGGGGCGAATTGCGCGAGGCGAAGGGGGAGGGCAGACGGGCTGCGCTCGTGGCCTATCGCTTCGACCGGCGGTGTCGGGAGGTTCGGCTCTCGGCGGTTTTCCCGCTGGCATTCCCGGTCGGGCGGATGCGGAAACTCAACCTCAGTCTTCACCCCGACCAGAGTTGGCACGCTCTCTACCTCGAGCTGGAGGCCGAGGGCCGGCGTTGGCGGAGCCGACGCCCATTCTACGCCGCGAGCAACACGTGGCAGGAACAGGTCTGGCAGTTCCCCGGCCCCGACGACCGCTCGTTGAAGGTCAAGAGCTGGATCGTGCTCGAGCCGGCGGGCCGCAGCGATTTCGCCCAGCCGGGAGCGGTGAGGATAACCTTGAGGCTCGTGCGGCAGTCGCGGGGCCGGGCCTGGCTGGCCAAACTGGCCAACAACTTCCGGTGGGCGTTCCGCTACATGCCGTTCTGGCGCTACACAGCGGTTAGTTTCTTCCTTTGCGCGATGAACATTCTCGGGCAACTGGTGGGGAGTTCGCTTGCGGCCTATGCCTTCGCACGCCTGCGCTGGCCCGGCCGCGATTTCTGCTTCATGCTCCTCCTGGGCACTCTCATGGTTCCCGCAGCGGTGACCATGGTGCCGAGTTTCCTGATCTTCAAGACCCTCGGGTGGTACAACAAGTTGCTGGTCTTGTGGGTGCCGAGTTTCTGCGGGTCGGCGTTCAACATTTTTCTTTTGCGTCAGTTCATGCGGGGCATCCCGACCGACCTGGAGGACGCGGCGCGAATTGACGGGTGTTCCTTCTTCGGGGTTTATCGCCACGTGATTCTGCCGAGCATCCGCCCGGCGCTTGCGGCGATCGCGATCTTCACGTTCATGGGCACCTGGAACAATTTCATGGGCCCGCTGATCTTCCTGAGCGACCAGTCGAAGTACCCGCTGGCTCTCGGCATCTTCGGCCTCCAGACCCAGGCGGGCGGGAACTTCGGCCTCATCATGGCCGCCAGCGCCCTGATGGCGCTCCCGGTGGTCGTCGTGTTCTTCTTCTGCCAGCGCTACTTCATCCAGGGAATCACGCTTACGGGCATGAAGGGCTGATGGACGCGATGGAGAAACGCCCCCAGATCATCGAGCAAAGAGAAGGCGAATGGCGCCAAGAGCCACCGCCCGACGGCCAGCCGCAGTTCGCTTGCATCGTCCACCCGACCGGAACGGTGATCGCTCCCGAAAGATGGGGAGGACGGCGAGAAAGACCAGACACTCCTGAAGGAACTCGAGAAGGAGGCGAGAAGATGGCCGAAGACCCGCTGCGAACGTTCGAGACCCTCGACCCCGAACTTCTGAAGGTGGTCAGAGAGGGCGCCGAGTTCGCCCTGGCCGATGGCGCGTTGCCGCGGAAGGTCAAGTTCCTGATCGCCATGGCCCTCGACGCTGCCCACGGTGCCGTCGGTGGAGTGAGGACCCTGGCGCAGAGAGCACAGGAGGCCGGCGCGACGAGAGAGGAAGTGGCCGAGGCACTGCGCGTGGCCCACTACGTGTGTGGCGCGGGAAGCGTTTACACGGCGGCCCACGCCCTTGCCGACTCCTTCTGAGCCCGGCGAAAGTGTGGCCGGGCGCCGAGAAGTTGGGCCCGACGCCGGCCGGCCAACTACGGCCTGAGAGCGTCCGGATGGAATAACTGCTCGCCGCGCATGCGGAAGCCCGCGATCAATTCCTGTCCCTCGCGAGAAGTCAGAAACTCGATGAGGGCCAGAGCCTCGCGGTAGCGAGCATAGGGGTGGCGACGCGGATTGACCGCGATGATCGAATAGGGATTGACGAGGCGCGGGTCACCCTCGCAGAGGACCACCAGGCCTATCTTGTCGCGGAACGCTATTGCCGTGCCGCGGTCGGAGAGGACGTACGCCTGCTTCTCGTCGGCGACCAGGAGCGTCTGGCCCATCCCCTGGCCGGTCTCCAGGTACCACGGCCCTGAGGGCGTGATTCCCGCCTGGTGCCAGAGGGCTTTTTCTTTCTTGTCGGTGCCGGAGTCGTCGCCGCGCGAGACGAACGGCAGGCGGTCGGCGGCGATTGCCCTGAGCGCCACCAGCGCGTCGTGGGAGCCGCGAAGGCGCGCCGGGTCGGAGCGCGGCCCGAGGATGACGAAGTCGTTGTGCATCACCCGCCTGCGCTCGACCCCGTGGCCGGCACCGACGAACTCCCGCTCGGCGTCCGGGGCGTGGACGAGGACGGCGTCCACGTCGCCGTTCCGCGCCAGTGCCAGCGCCTTGCCCGTCCCCACCGCTATCACGTCAACTTCGATCCCCGTGCGGCGCTCGAAGACCGGGAGAATGTGGTCGAGCAAGCCGGTGTTATCGGTGCTGGTCGTCGTGGCAAGGCGAAGGCGACGCTGGCGCTCGCCACACCCCACAAACACGGTCGCTGCGACGAACCCCGCGAGCAACGCAGCCACAATGCCGAGCGCCCTCATGCGCGACACCGCTGTCTTTCTCCCTTTCCTGTCGCGGAATCCTCGGACGCGAAGCCGTCTCCGGCTCTTGCCACGCGGAGCCTCACCTCTGTCCTCGC
>CAYYCI010000289.1:0-5828 GCA_964470215.1 uncultured Planctomycetota bacterium | reverse complement strand
ACGGCACATCTATGAGGAAACCCGGGATGGCAGCGCGCCGGGGATGTGGGCTTTGGCACGCTTTTTGCACCGAAATCAATTGCCAGGCGAGAAGGAAAAGAATGCCTTGGCTGGCTGCCGACTCCGACCCCTCGTTCCGAAGCTCCACATGCCGAACGCTTTACGTTCTCTTGACAAAGCATTCTTTCCCTTCTCGCCTGCATCAGGAACCCACGGTGCACAAAAGCGTGCCAAAGCCCACATCCCCGGCCTCCTTCGAGACCACGCGCGGGTTTCCTTCGTAGTATCAGGGTAAGGCCACTTGCACGGGGACGGGTGGGAGTGCGCTGGGGCTTCAGGCCAGGCCGGCGAGGGCGAGGATTCTGTCCAGGGCCTCGGAGGTCAGGCGGCAGGCTTCCTCGGGCGCCAGTTCCCGCAATTCCTTCTTGAAAGGCTCGGCGGTGATCGGGCCGTCGTAGCCGACCCTGGCCAGGGCGCCGAGGAAACCTGCGATGTCTATCACACCGGTGGCGCCCGGCATCTCGCGGACGCTGTCGATCTGTTCGTCGCGGGGGATGCCGGCCGGGGCGTCGTTGACGTGGACGTAAACGACCTGTTCGGCCCGAAGGCCCAGGATGTCTTCGACCGTCCCCCCGCTGGTGTACCAGTGCCAGGAGTCGAGCAGGAGGCCGACGTTCCCCGTGCCGATCGCGTCCGCCAGTTCGAGCATTCCGGCCATGTTCCAGACGAACTCGTGCTTCCACCTGGCACGCGAGGTCTTCGGCCCGACGAACTCGAGGCCGAGCCAGATGCCGTGGTCGGCCAGGACCTCGGCGCAGGCGCGGAGGCGGCCGCGATGCAACTCGAAGTTCTCCTCGAACGACAACTCGTCGGAGCCGGGTATGATCCAGGTCGGACACCTCTTGCAACCCATGGCGGCGGCCGCCCTGGCCAGTCGGGGGAGTTCCTCGAGCCCTTGCTGGAAAGTCTGTTCGTCGCGGCGGAAGTCCACCGGGAGCCCGAAGCCGCCGGGCCGCAGGCCGTGTTCCTCGTAGAGGCGCTCGAGTTCGTCGAGGCGGCCTGCCTCGAGGAGGTCTGCCGCCTGGGCTGCGTTGAGGTCCATGCCGCCGAAGCCCGTCTTCTGGGCGAGCGCGGCCAGTTCGGCGGTCGTTCCTCTCACCCCGATCGCCCCGGCCGAAAGATTCTTGAACATCGCGCCGACTCCTCACAATGCTGGCGCGATTATAGTTTGCCCCGGCCTCCGGTCAAGCCGCTTGCCGCTGTCCGCTCCCTTGCGGGTGGGCGGACACGGACGGACACGAACACACACGGACGCTCGGGCTTGGCGAGTGGCAGGCTGCGGCGAAGGGCCGTGGGCGTTCCCGCCCCGCCCCCAGGCACTGCGGATGGGCTCGCTGCTGCGTTCATCTGCGGTTCCAGAGGCCCGCCGCGGTTTCTCCGCGGCCCCGATGCTGCTAGAATGTTGAGGCGAGGAGTGGTTAGCCCAGGAGGAATGAGATGGTCGGGCGCCGAAGGTGGGCTTTGCTGGCGGCGTTGTCTCTCGCGGGGCTCGCCCTCGCACGCGAGGAGTTCGAGGACCTGCCAGTGGTTGACATCTCGAAGCAGACCGGTCGCCACGTCATCGTCGCCGCGGGCACCGAGCGGGAGTATCAGGGCCATCCCACGACGCTCTTGATGCCGGATGGGAAGACGATCTTCTGTGTGTGGTCGCGCGGCCACGGTGGGCCGGCCGGCCCTATGGCTCGCAGCGACGACGGGGGCCTGACCTGGCGCCGCCTCGACGACCAACTCCCGCCAGGATTCAAGCGCCATCGCAACTGCCCCAGCATCTACCGCCTCGTTGACCCCCGGGGCAAGGAGCGCATCTGGGTGTTCTCCGCTCAGCCGAAGATGCCGCGGATCGTAAGCGAGGACGGCGGGAAGACCTGGCGCGAGATGGAGCCATTGGGCTTCGATTGCGTGATGACCTTCAGTTCGGTCGTCCGCCTCGAGGACGGTTCCTACATCGGGCTCTACCATCGGCGCGGCCCGCGCGGCCTCGAGGTCTTGCAGACCAGGACGACCGACGGCGGCCTCACGTGGTCCGAGCCGCGGGTGGTGGCGCAGGTGGACGGGAAGGCCCCTTGCGAGCCTTTCGCCTTTCGCTCGCCCGACGGCAACGAACTGTGTTGCCTGATGCGCGAAAACACCCACCAGGGCCGAAGCCTCATGATGTTCAGCCGCGACGAGGGCAAGACCTGGACGAAGCCCCAGGACACCCCCTGGGGTCTGACGGGCGACCGCCACATGGGGGTCTACGCGCCCGACGGCCGACTGGTGATCGCATTCCGCGACAAGGCGCCCGGCTCCTCGACCCACAACCACTTCGTCGCCTGGGTCGGCACCTACGACGACATCCGGCAGTGTCGGCCCGGCCAGTTTCGCATCAAGTTGCTCCACAGTTATGGCGGCGGCGACTGCGGCTACCCGGGCATGGCGCTCCTGCCCGACGGCACGATCGTGGCGACCACCTACATCAAGTACCGGCCCGGCCCGAAGCGGCATTCGGTCGTCAGCACGAGGTTCAAACTCGATGAACTCGACCCGCTGGTTCCTCAGGCTCGCGCGAGGCTGAAGGAGCGCCTGGCAAGAGCGGCGGCCAGGAAGCGGCGAATCGCCGAGGCGACCATTGACAGCGTGGCCGTCGGCGACCAGGCCGACGAGCAACGCCATAATCTCCAGGGCGAACAAACCCACTCCGGCCCCTACGGCGGCAGGCGCTGGCGCGACGCCCGCCGCGGCGGCTGGTTCTCCTACGACCTGCGGGTCGTGCCCGACAGGCCGGTCTCACTGGTCTGTACCTACTGGGGGAGCGACATCCGCCGGGTCTTCGACATCGTGGTCGAGGGCAAGAAGATCGCCACCCAGCGCCTGAACGCCAACGCGCCCGGGAGATTCTTCGAGGTCGAGTATGAAATCCCGTTCGATCTGACCCGCGGCAAGAAGAAGATCACGGTGAGGTTCCAGGCGCCCGCCAGAGGGGTGGCTGGCGGTGTGTTCGACTGCCGCACGATCGAGCGCCCCGACAAGGAGTCGAGCGCCGAGGCCCTCTTCGAGACCCTCGACCCGTTCTACAAGCAACACGTCGTGGCAGGGGGCCTGCTCATCGTGGGCTCCGAGAAGGTGAATCCCGCCGCCCTGCGTGAGGTGGCCTACTTGACACGCAAGCTCCTGGCCAGGCGCCCGGACGTCCTGGCCAAACTCCTCGAGCAGAAGCAGTACGTGTGTGTGATGGCATACAACGAGATGCAGACGGACCTGCCGGAGTGTCGTGGGATGTCGCCGTGGTGGGACAAGCGCGCCCGCGGCCTCGGCGGGCGACCGGTCAGCTGCGGCGAGGAGAATCAACTGGCCTACCGCGGCGACCCGTATCGGGGCGAGAACATCTTCATCCACGAATTCGCCCACGCCATCCACGGCGCGCTCGCCGCCCTCGACACCAGGTTCAACGACCGCCTCCAAGCGCTCTTCGAGAAGGCCAGGAAATCGGGCAAGTTCCGGGGCTACGCCATGACCTCCTTCGGAGAGTTCTGGGCCGAGGGCGTCCAGTCGTGGTTCAACTGCAACCGCAACGGCGGAATCGAGGCACTCGACGCGAACGGAAAGACCATCTGCCAGGTCAACACGAGGGCGCAGATGAAGCGGTACCTTCCCGAGTTCTCGAAGATGATTGACGAGGCCTTCGGCCACAACCAATGGGCTTACGTGCCCGTCCTGAAGCGCCTCCACGAACCCCACCTACGCGGCTACGACCCGGCGAAGGCCCCGGCGTTCCGCTGGCCGTCGCGGGTCCTCGAGGCATTCAGACGCATCGAGGCCGAGCGCGCCCGCAAACGCAGGGAGAAAGAACCAAAGGCCACCGCCAGGTAGAGCGCGCCTGGGAGATCGCCGCGCCCGCCTCCCCGCACCAACGGGCGAACCGCCGCGGCGAAGCGGACCTTCCCCACGAAAACGTGTTGATAAGTCGTGCTTGCTGAGGAACTTGCGGCTATCACACTCGCGACTGCCAGAGAAAATCCTTGACGCGGCGGCTCCGGGCCGCTAGAATTGTAACATCCTGGAGGAATGGGAGAGCGGTCGGCAGCCTCCCTGCTGGGCGACCGAGGCGCGGCCCTCGAGCACCGGCTGGCGAGGGAGGACGGTGGCTGTGCGTGGCTTCTCTCCCTCGCCCTTCTGTCCGCGTGCCGCCTGCTGAGCCTCGACTGCGCGGGGAGGCGTCCTCGGACGTGTCCGCGGACCCGGCGCCGGGTCGCGGCCCACACACGTCCGCCAACCTGGTTAGGAGGCCTGCGTGGAAAAAGACCCCCAATAACACCAACCGCATCGGCGTTGCGAGCGCAACGCAATCGGTGCCTGGTAGGTTGCCACGCGGCACCGAGGAAGGCTTCTGGCACGGCGTAGGCCGGCCAACCCGAAAGGAGGTAGCCCATGAACATCTGCATGACGCACTACGCGTTCTACCCAACCACAGGGGGAGTCGAGTCCCACCTGCTGGACCTTAGCGGCGAGCTCGTTCGCCAGGGCCACGAGGTCCACGCGCTCGTCGGCTCACTCGATGGACAGCCCGAATTCAGCGAAATCCAGGGCATCAAGGTCTATCGCACCGACCTGATGAACCCCGAATGGATCCGCGACCGCAAGAAGGAAAGAGGCATCCCCGCCGACCAACTCGACCCCGAAATCCTTCAAGCGGTCAAGCAGATGTACATGGAGTTCATCGCCGAACACGACATCCAGGTCGTCCACGGCCACAACTTCCACCACTTCGTCCCAGAACACGCCATGGCCCTCACCGACCTCTGGCGCGAGGGCACGCCCAACATCCTCACCGTCCACGAGGTCTGGAGCGAGTGCATCTGTGAAGACCTCCTCGAGAACGCGCGCTGGGACTACATCATCACCTTCTGCGACCACGTCACCGACGGCATCCGCCAGCAGGGCCCACACCTGACCAACATCAGGAAAATCTACCCGGGCATAGACACCGACCTCTTCTCGCCCGAGAACCGCAACCCCAAGTGGGCCGACAAACTCGGCCTCCATTCCCGACCCGTCATCATCCACCCGGCGCGCATGCTCCCCTGGAAGGGCGTCATCTACAGCGTCCGCGCCGTCGAGATAATCCGGGAGAAGTTCCCGGACGTCCTCCTCATCGTCACCGACACCGAAGACATCGTCGACTGGATCCGCGAACTGAAAGGCTACAAGCAGGAAATCCTGCAAACCATAAAAGACCGCGGCCTCGAGGACAACGTCATCACCCAGCCCTTCCCCTACATCGAACTGCCCTGGGTCTACAACTTCTGCGACGTCGTCATCTACCCGACCATTGGCGAGGAGCCGTTCGGCCTCGTCCCTGTCGAGGGCATGGCTTGCGCCAAGCCGGTCGTCGTCACAAGAAGCGGGGGAATGGTCGAGTCGGTCGTTGACGGCGAGACCGGCTTCATCATCGAAAAGCGCAACCCCGAACTCCTCGCCCAGAGGATCATCCAACTCCTCGAGGACAAGGACCTCGCCGCGCGGCTGGGCCAGAATGGTCGCCAGCGCGCCCTCGAGGTCTTCTCCCGCGACCGCATGGCGCGCGAGACCGTCGCGCTCTACCGCAGGGCGCTCGCGGCCGCACGCCAGCGAGCCGAGTTGGCCGAGGCGGCCCCCACCGCCTGAGCGACCACACCAACCACGGGCCGGCCGGGCACCCGCCCGGCCGGCCACCCGCGGCCCGAGCGATCACCGTGGAGGAGGCGGAGGAGCCGCAGAGGGGATGGGGTCCTCGGCCGCTTCCTTTTCCT
>CAYYCI010000288.1:0-5835 GCA_964470215.1 uncultured Planctomycetota bacterium | reverse complement strand
TTGCGCGCTCTGCGTTCTCTGCGGTTAGTTTTTCGGCCTGACGCGCGGGGGCGGGTGCTCAGCGGAAGCCGCCGAGGATGGCGCTGGTGAAGGCGCTGACCGGTGCCTGCTCGCGTGCGTCCTCGACCGCTTCGCTTATCTGGCGGAGGACCTTCTCTGCGGTGTCGTAGAGGCCGGAGTCGGTAATGAGTTTTCCGAGGGTGCCCTTGCCCTCGGCCACCTGGTCGGCGGCCTTGCGGAATGCCTCGAGGGTCTTCTTGACGTCGTCGTAGAGGGCTGGGTCGTTGATGAGGCGGGCGAGGGTTCCGGTGCCGGAGTTGAGTTTTTCGGCGACCTGGCGAATGTCCTTCGTGGCGGCCTGTGCCTCGTTGAGGGTGGTCTTGAGGCTCTCGAGGTTCTGGTCTCCGACGAGCATGCGACCCAGTGCTCCGTCGCCGCCCTCGAGTTTCTGGGCGAGGGACCTGGCCGAGGCGATGGTGTCGGCGAGGTCTTTGTGTGGTTTCTGGCCGAGGAGCATGGAGCCGAGGTGTCCGTCGCCGTCGCGGAGGTCCGCTGAGATGGCTTTTGCGTTTTCGATGGTCTCCGTGAGGCTGCGGCGGGCGTCGGTGCCGAGGAGTTCGCGGCCTATTCCGCCGTCGGCCTTGAGCCGGGCGGAGATATCGGAGGCGTTTGCGAGGGTGGTCTGGAGGTTCTTTCGTGAGGTTTCGTCGAGGAGTTGTCGTCCGAGTGCTCCGTCGCCCTCGGCGAGGTCGGCGGAGAGTTTGTCGGCGTTGGCAAGGGTGTTCTTGAGGTTGGCGAGTGCTTCCTGCCCGATGAGCATCCTGCCGAGTGGGGCATCGTCGCCCTCGAGGCGCTTGGCGATAGTGCGCGCGCTCTCGAGGGTGGCGATGAGGTCGTTGTAGCCTTTTTCGCCGACGATGAGTTTGCCGAACGAGCCTTCCTCGGACGTGAAGTGCTTGATTGCTTTCTCGATTGCCTCGGCAAAGAGGCCGGCGGCCGAGCGCCCGCGGAGGTTCTGGTAGGAGGTGATCTTGGGCTTCGAGGGGTCGCCTGGCAAGATGAAGACGTGGTAGCTGGCGAGGATGGAGGGTGCGCGGATGGAGAGTTCGTAGTCCTCGTAGAGGTCCACGTGTTCGTAGAGTTCGAGGTGAGCGAGGACGTGGTCGGTCTTGAACTGGAGTTTCTTGACTTTTCCGACCCTTGCGCCGAGGGCGAGGACGGGGTCGCCCTCCTTGAGGCCGGAGACATCCTCGAAGCGGATGGTCCAGCGCTCGGGTTCTTTCCATGAGAGCTTGCCGACTCTGATGGTGAAGACGGTGAAGATGACAAGAGCGGCGAGGACGAAGACGCCAACCATGAATTCGGCGCTACGGCGCATCAGGAGACCTCCGGAGTCAGGCGGGGATTTCGGTCCTGCCTTCGACGAAGCGGCGAACCACGGGGTTGCTCGAGTTGATTATCTCGTCGGGGGTGCCGACCTGGATGATCTTTCCGTCGTGGAGCATGCCGATGCGGTCGGCGATGCGGCGCGCGCTGGCCATGTCGTGGGTGACGACCATGGATGTGATGTTGAGTTTCTGGCGGAGTTCGATGATAAGTTCGTTGACGGTGCTGGCCATGATGGGGTCGAGGCCGGCGGTCGGCTCGTCGTAGAGGATGATTTCGGGGTCGCGGACGATCGCCCTGGCAACGGCCGCTCGCTTCCTCATCCCGCCGCTACACTCGGCGGGGAGGAGGTGTGCGGCGTCGCGGAGGCCCATCAGGTCGAGCTTCTCGAGGGCCTTTTTCTCGATCTCGGCCTTGGTCATTCGGGTGCGCTCGCGGAGTGGGAGAGCGACATTCTCGAAGACGGTGAGCCAGTTCAGAAGAGCGCTGCCCTGGAAGACCATGCCGAACTTGTCCCTGACCGCGATCAGTTCGTCCTCGGAAAGGCGCGTGATGTCCTGGCCGTCCACGATGACCTGGCCTCTGTCGGCCCGCAGGAGGCCCATGATTATCTTGAAGGTGACGGTCTTCCCGATGCCGTTCTGGCCGATGATGACGAAGGTCTCGCCGCGTTCGACAGCCAGGCTGAGACCCTGGAGGACCTTCTTGGGGCCGAATGCCTTGTGGACGTCTATGAGTTCGATGAGGGCCATCAATACAACTCCCTCAGGATGCTCGTTATCAGGTAGTTGAAGATGATGATGAGGATGAAGGACATGACGACCGAGTCCTTGGTGGCCTTCCCCACTCCCTCGGCGCTCGATTGTGCCCTGAGGCCGCGCCCGCAGCCGACCATCGCGATCAGGATGCCGAAGACCGCGGCCTTCAGGATGCTGCTATTGAGGTCCATGACGACCAGTGCGTTGAGTGCCTCGTCGAAGTATGCCGTGTAACTGACCCCGACCTGGTTGTAGGCCACGAGCGCGCCGCCGAGCACGCCGATGAGGTCGGCAAAGACGGTCAGCACCGGCGTCATTATGAACATGGCGACAAGGCGGGGCATGACGAGGAATCGCACGGGGTCTATGCTCATCGCCTCGAGGGCGTCTATTTCTTCGGAGACGCGCATGGTGCCCAGTTCGGCGGCCATTGCGGAGCCGACGCGTCCTGCGAGGATCAGGGCGGTCATTATCGGCCCCATCTCCCTGGCCATCGAGACCGAGACGATTGCCCCGATCTTCGACTCGATTCCGTACGTCCGCAGCGTCAGCCCCGCCTGTAGTGCGAGCACCGCCCCGGCAAAGACCGCAACCAGCACGACCACCGGGAAACTCATAACGCCGACGATGTGCATCTGGCGGACGATTTCGCCGAACTTTGCCGGGACGCTGCGGCACCAGAGGATCGCTCTTGCCAGGAGGATGGAGTCGTGGCCGAAGGTCTCGGTCACCGCCAGGACGAGTGCGCCGAGGCGCTCGATCGCGCCCCTGGTCTCTCTGCGGCTCGCGGCGCCTTGTTCAGCTGCCATTGCCGCTCTCCTGGCGAGCGTGCGGGCTCAACGAAGCGCCAAGGGGCAACCCGAAGATGCGCCACCCACGCCGACCCTCCCGCAAGCCCGTCTGGACTAATCCTAGCATGAAGCTCGACCTAGTCAAGCCGTCGGATTTCAGCCACGAGGCCAGCGGGCCGAGCTGGACGTATCGCCACCCCGGCCCGCGCTCGAAGCGGAAAAACCGCCACAACAGCCTGGTGGCCCGGGTGCCGTCGCGGCCGCGCTCGTGCTCGAAGATGCCCAGGAGCGCGTTCCAGTTGCGGTCGAAGACCTCCGGGTTCTGGAACCAGGCCAGTTGGAGAGAGTTGGCATCGCCCCAGCGGGCCTCGCCCTCGCGATAGCGACGCACTCGGAAGAGAGGCCAGACGATCAGGAACGAACTGTCCCGCTTCTCCTCGCTACTGCGGGTGCGAGCGAAGAGGGGAAAGACCTTGAAGGTCGAGACCTTCTTGTTCCTGCCCTCGAGATGGGAATAACGGATGAGATTGGCCAGAAACCATCCGTCGGCCCCGCCCTTGAAGGTGCGCCGGCTGAAGAAAGGCCACACCATCAGTTTCTTCACGCCCTTGGTGGTCTTGTGGCTCAGGAAGGGGAAAGGCGCCCGCCACTCGCTCATGCCCGCCTTCTTGTTCCAGGCGAAATAGAAAAACGGCCATAGAACCTGGTAACTGGCAGCATTGCCATCGCGGGTCCGCGAATAGCCGAAGAACGGCCAGAAGCAGAAGTAGGTGGCCGCGTCCTTCATCTCGCTGGCCTGGCGCTCCCCGTAGGTGAAGAATGGCCAGAGGACGTAGCCGTTCCACCATCGGCCCGGGCGCCTCGTGTAGCCGTAGAACGGCCAGATGCGGATGCCCCAGCGGTCCGGCCCCGTCGTCCAGGACACCAGGGGCCACAGGAAGCCGTAGGTGACGTTCTGGCCCGTCGTGATCTTGGTCATCAGGAAACCGACGTAGCGAATCTCGTCGGCCCCGAAAAGCCCCCTGGCCGTGCCGAAGACAAACGGGATGTAGAACCAGCGCTTGCCCGCGTCGTTGCCCCACCAGAAAAGGGGGAAGACCACCGAGGCGCTCACCGGCTCGCCGCTCGGTTTGAGGCGGTGGTAGTGGAAATAGAGCGGGAAGACGAAACGCCGCGCCGCGTGGTCGGTCTGGCTGAAGTGGGTGAGCGGGTAGAGTATGCCCCAGAGCCTGCGCCCGTCTGAGGAGCGGGTGTAAGTGAAAAGTGGCCTGACGCCCCAGGCGGTGGCCCTCGGCCCGCGCTCGTGGTAGAAGAGGGGGCCGAAGACCTCGAAGGTCGCCTTTTCCTTGGATGTGCTGCGATAAAAGAGGGGCCAGGCGGACTGGGTATCGGCCTTGCCGCCGATTCGTGCGCAGCCAGGCAGGACCAGCGCGGCGAGCAGGAGGGTCTTCGTGGCCGGTCTGCCCAAACCCTCTCCCCTCGTCTCCTCAGTCTTGCTGCGAGCCCTTCTCGGCGAGTTTGAACACACACAACTCACCACACATCGAGCACGTCTCCTCGTCGCTCGGCCTGACCTTCTCACGCAGGGTCCGGGCGAGTTCCGGGTCTATGCAGTGGGCGAGTTGTCCTTCCCAATCGCGGCGTCGCCTCAGGAGCGATATCTCGCGGTCGCGCGCGCAGGCGCCGGCCACCCCCTTGGCGATGTCGGCGGCGTGGGCCGCAATCCGAGCCGCAATCACCCCCCGGCGAACCTGCTCGGCGTCAGGAAGCCCGAGGTGTTCGGCAGGGGTGACGTAGCAGAGGAAATCGGCCCCGGCTGCGGCGGCCAACGCTCCACCGATGGCCGAGGTGATGTGGTCGTAGCCGGGCGCGATGTCGGTCACTACCGGCCCGAGGACGTAGAACGGCGCGCCCTTACACAGTTCCTTCTCCAGGCGCACCTGGGCCTCGACCTGGTGGAGGGGCACGTGGCCCGGCCCTTCGATCATCACCTGCACCCCCGCGGCTCGCGCCCGCTCGGCCAGCTCGGCCAGGACCATCAGTTCGTGGACCTGTGGAGCGTCGAAGGCGTCCTCGATGGCGCCTGGGCGCATGCCGTCCCCGAGGCTCAGGGTCACGTCGTGCTCGCGAGCGATGTCGAGCAACTCGTCGAACCGCTCGTAGAGCGGGTTCTCCTGCCCGGTCTGGCGCGTCCACTGGGCCAGAAAGGTGCCGCCGCGCGAGACCATCCCACACGCCCGCTCGGTGTGCAAGAAGGTCTGGACGACCTCGCGTGTGACCCCGCAATGGACCGTGACGAAATCGACGCCCTGCTCGGCGTGTTCGCGGACGGCCCCGAGGATATCGTCGGCTTTCATCGCGGCCAGGGAGCCTTCCCGGCGGGCAGCGCGGGTGCCGACGTCGTAGATGGGCACCGTTCCGACCGGGACGCTCGCCCGTTCGAGAACAGCCTGGCGGATGGCCCTCAAGTCCCCGCCTGTGCTGAGGTCCATGACGGTGTCGGCGCCGGCAGCCTCGGCGACCCGGAGCTTGGCCAGTTCGGCCGCCAGGTCGGCGTAGTCGCCCGAGGTGCCGATATTGGCATTGACCTTCGTGCGCAGACCGGCCCCGACCCCGCAAGGCCGCTTGCGGCTGCGATGGACATTGGCCAGGACGACCGCCTTGCCCTCGGCGATGATCGCGCGGAGGCGTTCGGGCCCCATGCCCTCGGCGGCGGCCACCCGCCGCATCTCGTCGGTCGTCTGGCCCTTTCGGGCGGCCTCCAGTTGGGTCATCGTACCGACTCCGTTCCTCCTGCCCCTTATTCTATCACATCGGGCCGCCGATTGAAACCTGGGAAACAACGACGAGTGTGGCCCCTGATTATGGGGTTCTCGATAACCCCATCGGCGGCGGGTGGG
>CAYYCI010000287.1:0-5844 GCA_964470215.1 uncultured Planctomycetota bacterium | reverse complement strand
GCCCCAGTAAGTTATCACCGAGGGCTTGCTCATTCACTGGCCAGGGGCTCTGCACCACTGTCTGTCGGGAAATGTCTGGTCAGTGCGAGTGTCGTTGGTCCCGCGCGAATCACCTACGTCGGGTCGCCCGCCCTGGTGCGCGCGGGCAACGGGGGAACGGCAAGCGCATTTGACCCGGGGGTGGAATCGGGTATTCTCGCCGTCGGCGTTTCTTCGGCTTTCCGCCGCGGGAAGGAGAGAAGATGGTTGACCGCGAACTGCTGGCGAGAGTGTGTAATGCTCCTGGGGTGCCGGGCCACGAGGATGCGGCTCAGGATGTCGTGCGCGAGGTGCTCGCCACCTGCTGCGACGAGGTCACGACCGACCGTCTGGGAAACGTCATCGGGTTGAAGCGCGCAGCAAGTCCCACCGCCGAACGCCCCCCGCGCGTCCTCCTCGCCGCACACGCTGACGAAGTCGGCATGATGGTCAAACACATCGGCGACGACGGCTTCATCCGCTTCGAGCCCCTCGGCGGACTCAATCCCCAGGTCATCGTCTCGCAACACGTCATCATCCACGGCAAGGAGCCGGTGGGCGGGGTCGTCGTGCCCGACACCCGCCGCGACAAGAAGGACAAAGTCCCCGAGCTCAAGGACATCCTCATAGACACCGGCCTGCCGCGCGAGGAACTCGAGAAGCGGATCGAGATAGGCGACGTCGTGACCTTCGCTCAACAATTCGTCGAACTCAACGAAAACGTCTTCATGGGCAGGAACTTCGACGACCGCATCGGCACCTACTGCCTCCTGGAGGCCATGCGACACGTCGGGCCGACGCGACTCGACGTCTACGCGGCGAGCACGGTCCAGGAAGAGGTAGGGGTGCGTGGGGCCACAGTGGCCGCCTACGCCGCCGAGCCCGACATCGGCATCGCTATTGACGGCAGCCTCACCCACGGCGCCTACATCGCAAAACACGAGCGGATGTGTGAACTGGGCAAGGGGACCGGCATCTATATAATGGACCGCTTGACAATCGGCGACAGGCGCCTGGTGAGGTTCCTCTTCGACCTGGCCGAGCGCCACGGAATCCCCGCGCAGAAGAACATCGGCGGGGGAACCGATGCCTCGGCCATCCAACGCGCGAGGGCCGGCGCCCTGACAACCACCATTGGCGCCCCAGTCCGATACATGCACACCACCTGCCAACTTTGCCACGCGGCCGACATCGAGGCCACGGTCGAACTACTACGGGTATTCCTGGAGAGCGCCCACGAGATGCTCGACTAGCCCTGGGCCGTAGATTCTCGCTTGGGGGGAGGGCCGGCGCGGCTACTTGGGCTTCGGCTCCTGAGCCGGCTTCGAGTCGCCTTCTTGTTTCTTCTCCTGGCCTTTCTCCTTCGAGGCCTTCTGAATGGCCAGGAGAACCTGGCGACTGGGGCCGAAGCCGAGGAGGGCCGCCCTGCGGAAACACTCGATGGCTTTCTCCCCTTGCTTGAGTGCGACGTAGAGAGCGCCGAGGTTGTGCCACGCCTTGGCGTAGGACGGGTCCAGTTCGACGGCCTTTGCCAGACAGGCGATTGCCTCGCGGCGCTTGCCCATCTTGCTGAGAGCGACCCCCTTGTTGCACCAGGCGCTGGCAAACCCAGGATCGATCTTCAGCGCCTGGTCGTAGCACTCCAGTTCCTGCTTGTGCTGTCCCAGTTTGCCGAGCGCCACGCCCTTGTTCGACCAGGCCACCGCCATCAGATGATTGAGTTCGATGGCCTTGCTGTAGCACTGCGACGCACGGGTCGTCAGGCCCAGTTTGGTGAGCGCGAGGGCCTTTCCAGACCAGGCGGAAGCCAGAGATGGGTCGGCGCGGGTGGCGCGCTCGTAGGCATCGCGGGCCTTGTCGAAACCTCCGGCGCTGTAGAGCACGTCGCCTATCGCACACCAGAGTTCACCGGTATTGGGGGCAAGGGCGGCCGCCTGGCCGTAAACCTCGCTCGCCTCGCCGTAGCGACGCGACTGACGCAACCACGAGCCACGTGCGAAGAGCTCCGCCACCTTGTCCCACTCTGCCTTGACCTTCGCGCCGGGAATGCCCCAATTCGCCACTGTGAATTGCCACGCCACAGCCGAACCCCGAGTGGCCAGGACCACCCGCTTGATCGCCGCCACATCCCCGCCTTCAGGCTCCAGGACGACCGCGACCAACTGGCAGGCGCCCATCGTCTCCAACCACCCGCTGCCTTTCGCCTGTTCTCGCCGCTGGACCGAGGCCTTGCGCCCGAACTCAGCCTGCTTGAGGGGATACTCCATGAGCCACCAGGAGAGGTCGGGCCTGGGCTTGAGCTTGCCCACCGCCTCGGCCGCCACGACGAGTTCGTATAGGCCGCGCAGGCGATTGAGAGCCGGTGATGCCCCACAGAGCGCCTCGAACTTCTCTCCAGCCTCAGCCGCAAAACCCTCGAGGGCCGGCTCTGGTCGCTTGTAGAAACCCTCGACCAACTTGCCGTCCTTGGCGGCCACAAGCACCTGGGGATAGACCTTGAACTCCAAGCCGGCGAAGGTCGCCACTCCCGGGCCGACCAACGCCTTCCTGCAAAGGGGGAAGAGCCAGAGCCGCGCGGCCAGTTGGTTCGGACTCTCGGCGTTGCGGCTCTTCGCGTTCAGCCGCTCCCACGACGACCGCAGTCCCTGCGGCGGCCTCTTCGCCGTTCCCGCCGCCACCGACGCGAGCCACTCGCTCGCCTCGACCATCGTCTGCCCAAAGGCCGTCCTCTCGATCCCGCCTTCCATGCGGATGAAAAGTTCGCGGGTCTTAGGCGACTCCGGCGTAACATCCGGCCGCACCAGCGGCCACTTGTTGTAGCGGAGTCGGGAGCGAAGCGCCACCACCAGGTCGTCGAGGGTGAGTTTCGCCCTCCCCTCGACCTGACGGCCCACGAGGATTACATCGCCGCGCGAACTGTCGTAAACCAGTCCGTCCAGCGCGTTGATCTGGCCCAGGTAGAGGATGTCCTTGCGGCTCACCCGCCACCACGAGCCGACGGCCTTTATCTTCTCCTCGGCGCCCTTGAGCGAGAATGCGCGGAAGGTCGCAGCATCGGCGGCCCCGCACACCGCCGACAACGCTGCCAACGCTCCCGCCACCAGGCCGAGATGGCGCCTCATGCCGACATCCTCCCGGGATCTCCTCCGCACCTGGTTTACAAAGGCACAATACCACCGGCGCGCCGGCATGTCAAACACTCGGCCAAGAACGACCTACTCCCCGGCTGCGCCGTTCCACCGGTTACTGGCCGCTGGGGTGGCTATTGGCGGCGGCGCGCCCCTTTGCCAATTGATTCGTGGCAGGTGGGCTAGTGTGGTGGCGCGGGTACCCCATACCGCTTCTCCCAGAGGCTGGGATCGTAGGGTGCCCGGCGGCCTTCGCAGTTCTCGCGCGGACACAACTGGCAACTCTCGAAGCGCACCTCGGTGGGGAAGATTATGCCGGAGAGCGACTTGACAGGCACCATCAGGCAACTCTCGGTCAGTTCGACCCCGATGGCGGAGCGGACGTCGCCCAGTAGGGCGAAGAGCGCGCGTTGTTGCTCCACCGGCCAATCGGCCAGCGAGCCGGGGCTCATGGCAGCGAACTTGCCGAGGGCGTAACGCTCGACGATCGCCTTGCGCACGGCCCCGCCCGCCGCCTCCAGAGCCTTGCGCATCATGGTGTCGAGGGCAAAGCGCGAGAGCGGATCGTCCAGGCCATCGGCGTAATCGGCCAGTTCTCGACCGCAGGTCGCCGCATAAGCAAAGACCCGTTGCGCCTCCTCCAGGTTCACCCTGAGAACGCGACTGGCGAAGACCACGCCATCGAGGCGGACGCTTCGCTCGGTCTTCTCCCCGATGTATGCCACGCGCCAGGCGGCTTTCGGCCTCGCAACCGCGAGACCTCGCACGAGCGCCTGACGCACCTCCTCGGCGTGGGAACTCTCGGGCGGAAGGCGCAGCTCTCCCAGGATCGCCTCGGCATCGGCCTCGAATGGGATATCGCTCAGAACTTCCATTCATTGGCCTCGTTTCCAGGGCGTCCCTCCTCGCGGATGGTATTGCCCCAGCCAAACGTTGTCAAGCGGTCATGGCCCCTGCCATCGGCAGCCAGCGTTCCTCGAGCCTGCGGAACACAAACGGACAGACACGGACGGAGACGGGCCCACACGGTCGGCCCGAAAAGGCTATCCGGCCCGCGAGAGCGAGGACGCTGTGGCGTTGATCGCCGGCGAGCGGGGTATTATACTCGTCGGCTGAGGAGGTGGCGGGAATGGCTGAACAGGTGGTCAAGTGTCCCGAGTGTGGTCGCGAGTTCCCCGTGCGGCCACGGTGGAAGCCGCTCGACTGGGCGCTCTACGTTCTGGCGGTCGGGCCGATCGGGGCGATGTGTGTGGCGCTGATCGCCCTGGCCGTCATCACGGCCTTGCGCATGCTCGGCGTCGCCGGCTAGGAGGCCCCGGTGGCTGAGCGATTCTCCCACGTCGGGGCGAGTGGCGGCGCGCGCATGGTTGACGTGTCGGCCAAGAGGCCGACGGCTCGCCGCGCCGTGGCAGAGGCCGTCGTGGCGGTCGGGCCGGCGGTTGCCTCGGCAATAAGAGAAAACGCCGTGGCCAAGGGGCCGGTGCTCGAGACCGCGCGGCTCGCCGGCATCCAGGCCGCTAAACACACCGCCACCCTCATCCCCCTGTGCCATCCCCTCCCCCTCGACCACGCCGACGTCGCCGCCGCCCTCGAGGGCGAGGCCGTGCGCATCCGGGCCGAGGTTTCCGCGACGGCCAAAACGGGGGTCGAGATGGAAGCGCTGACCGCCGCGGCCGTGGCCGCGCTGACGGTTTACGACATGTGCAAAGCCTTCTCGAAGGACATCGAGATTCGCTCGATCAGGCTGTTGGAGAAGTCGGGCGGCAAGTCGGGAACCTGGCGACGGGAAGGCCGCGATGAAGGTTGAAGCCCTGTGCATCAGCGACAAGAAGGGCACGCCCAAAAGACCCGTCGAGCGGGTCCGCCTGCTCCCCGATCACGGCATCGAGGGCGACGCCCACGCGGGGGGCTGGCACCGCCAGGTGAGCCTCCTGGCCGCCGAGGAAGTGGCGGTCTGGCGCGAGCGGCTGCCCGACCTCGGCCCGGGCGATTTCGCCGAGAACATCCTCCTCTCCGGTGTGGATTTCGACTCCCTGGGGCTCGGCAGCCGTCTGCGCCTGGGCGAGGAAACCGAGGTGGAGGTAACCCAGATCGGCAAGGAATGTGGCGGCCATCGCTGCACGGTCGTCGAGCGACTCGGCGATTGCCTGATGCCCCGCCGAGGGCTCTTCGCTCGCGTCCTGCGCGGCGGGGTCGTGAGCCTCGGCGACCCCGTCCAGATCGTCCGCGCCGTCAGCCGCCAGACCATCCAGGCCGCGGTCCTGACGATAAGCGACCGTTGCGCTCGCGGCGAGGCGACCGACACTGCCGGCCCGGCCGCGGCCGCGCTGCTGGAGCGCGAGTTGGGCGCCCACATCTACGCCAACGACATCCTGCCCGACGAGGCCGAGCGGATTTCGCAGTGGCTCAGGGAGATGGCCGGCCGCGGCGTTGACCTTATCCTGACCGTCGGCGGCACCGGCTTCGCCCCGCGCGACGTCACCCCCGAGGCCACACGCGCGGTCGTCGAGCGCCCGACCCCCGGCCTCGACGAGGCGATGCGCGCCGCCTCGCTGGCCAACACGCCCCACGCCATGCTCTCGCGCGGGACATCGGGCATTCGCGGCAGGACCCTCATCGTCAACCTCCCCGGCTCCGAGCGGGGCGCTACCGAGAACCTCCTGGCCATCCTCCCCGCCCTGCCCCACGGAATCGAGAA
>CAYYCI010000286.1:0-5862 GCA_964470215.1 uncultured Planctomycetota bacterium | reverse complement strand
CGCTCAGACCTCGGGTTCTTGACACCGGGGGGCAGTGGTAATAGGATACGATGGGAGAGCAGGGGCGAGGAGTTCCCCGATGAGTAGTCTCGAGATCGCGGTCGAGTCGCTCTCCGGTGTTGACGACGGTGCCCTGGTGAAGGTGACTGGGCAACTCGACCAACCGACTTTGGATAAGTTTCTCTCGGAACTGGGCCAGGTGCGCCAGAGGGGCGCGAGGCGGGTGCTTCTGGACATGCAGGGGGTGAGTTACGCGAACTCGACGGCGCTGGGTGCTCTTGTGACTCAGGCGGACACTTTCCGCGAGGCTGGTGGGGCGTTTGCCCTGTTGGCGCCTCAGCCGAAAGTCAACCTGATTATCGAGATGCTCGGGCTCAATGCGGTTTTCCCGATTTTCAACACCCTGGAGGATGCGGTTGCTCATCTGTCGAGTTCGGCGGCAAGGCCGGCCCAGGCGCCTCGCGCCGGCGAGTTCCCCATAAGGAGCGGGTGCTCTGGGTGTGGGTTGGTGTTGGAGTTCGCTGGGCCGGGTCGCTACCGATGTCCCCACTGCGGCTTTCTCTATCGGGTGGACGAGAGCGGGCAGTTGGCGGGGGCAAGGGCCCGCGGTGGGCGGCCGATAGAGATGACGGTGCCCTGCGAGCCGAGGGTGCTCGAGGCGTTCGCGGACTTCGTTGCGGCGCTCCCTGGCTGGGAGGGCTTCGATGAGGGCGAGCGCGCGAGGCTCCGCGAGGCTATCGAGGAAGTTGTGCAGGTCATCCACCAGCAGGCCTACGGGGGAAACGACCAGGCGGCGTTCCACGCGCTGGTGGTCTGCCGGGACGAAGAGCTGGCGCTGCGCTTCGCGGACCACGGCAAGCCGCTGTCGGCGGATGCTTTCCCTAGGGCCGCCTCGTTGATGGGGGACTTCGAGCACCGCCCACATCCGACGCGCGGCAACTACCTGAAGATGACACTCCGGCAGGATTGATTGCCGCATCGCCTTATCTTACACTGGGGGTGTCGGAGCGACGAGGACCCGATGGCAGCGCAGCCGGAAGACGAAGTGATAGGCCGGGTCGTCCCCCGGCGGCTCGGTCGCTACGAACTGCTGGCTCGCGTGGGCCAGGGGGCGACGGGCTGGGTGTTCAAGGCCCGCAGGGACGACGGGCGGGTGGTGGCCCTCAAGGTTCTCTCGCCAAAAGTCATCCGCGACAAGGCGTCTGTCGAGCGCTTCTTCCGCGAGGCTCGGGCCGCGGCGCTCATGAACCATCCGAACGTCGTGGCGGCCCTCGAGGCGGGCCTGGACAGCGGGTTCTGCTACATTGCGATGGAGTTCGTCGAGGGGGAGTCGCTGCGGTCGGTCTTGCGCCGCGGGCCACTGCCGGAAGAGCAGGCGCTGCGGGTGGCGGCCGAGGTGGCCAAGGCCCTCGACCACGCCGCGCGAAGCGGGATCGTGCACCGCGATATCAAGCCCGACAACATCCTCCTGGCACGGGACGGCCGGGTGCGGGTCACGGACTTCGGGCTGGCGAAGGCGGTGGGGAAGAAGATAGACGCCGACGCGCGGCGGTTCCTGGGGACGCCGGCCTACACGTCCCCCGAACAGATTCGCTCGGAACCGAACATTGACAGCCGCGCGGACATCTTCTCTCTGGGCGTGACCCTCTTCGAGATGCTCACGGGCCGGTTGCCTTTCACGGGCGGCAACCCGGTGGCGATTGCGGCGGCGGTGCTCAGCGAGCCGTTGCCTCCGATTCGCAGGCTGCGCCCCGACCTTTCGATAGCCACGGCCCGCCTGGTGGAGCGAATGACCGCCAAGGACCCGGACCAGCGGTTCGGCGATCCGGGGGAATTGCTCAAGGCGATAGCGACGGCCCAGGAGGCGGCGCGTTCGCAAGCGGCCCGGGCGCCGGCGCGGTCGGCCAGGCCCCGCCGCCGTCGCTCGATGATTCCAACCTACGTGGCGATTGTCCTGGTGGTCGCGGCCAATGCCGCGGTGCTTGCCTTTCTTTACCCCAGGCTCATCCGCCGGGCTGCCGGTCCGGCTCCGAGTAGTTCCGACAAGGTTACCACGGCGACGACCACCTCGGAGGTGGCCCGAGCGGGTAGGGGCGCGATGGGCCAGTTGGCCTCGGCGGCCACGGCGATTGAACGGTTCAGCAAGAGCAACCCTCGCGCCTACGCCTCGATGGAGAACCAGCTGAGCGCCTTGCTGCGTCGTTATCCGCCGCAGGCGCTCACCGAGTTGCCGCCCGAGGGGCGCCGGCTGGTCGAGGACCTCAAGGCTCGCCTCGAGGGGGTTCGGAAGGAGGGTGGCGCGGCGGCCACGCGCGAGTTGGCCACCAGGGAGAGCCGCGCCGACCGACTCCTCCAGGAAGGCAAGATTGATGCTGCGGTCAGTGCCATCGAGACCTTCCCCAGGGAACTCGAGGTCGAAAGCATTGCGCCGAAACTGGAGGAGGCCAGGAAGAAGGTTCGCCAGCGTGCCCGAGAGATTTTCGAGAAGAAGGACGCTGCTGGCCAGGAGTTATTCAAGCAAGGCCGCTACGAGGAGGCCCGCGCGCTCTACGAGCAGTTTGCCGATAGCCGCCTCGAAGGGGTCTCGAGTCGGGCGAGGGATGCGATGGCGGCGATTGACGAGGGGATCGCCGAGGCGAAGGCCCGTGCCACACGCGAGGCCGCGCTCCTTTATCGTTCGGTCGCGCAGAAGGTCCTCGACCGCCTTGCGGCCCGGGACTACAAGGAGGCCGACCGCATCCTTGTCGAGGCGCTCGTGGACCCGAAACTCAGCGCTCACCGCCAGAAGCTCAAGGACCTCCAGTGGTTGGGCAACCGCGCGGCCGAGGTGTGGGCCTACGCAGGCTTTGGCCTCAAGAACCTCCAGCCGGGCGAGACGCTGAGGGTGGGCGGAATCGCCTGTCGGTTCGTCTCTTTCGAGGGTGAGAGTCTCCGCGTGAAGTTCGGCGACATCTCGGCCACGAGGCGGCTGAGAGACCTGACGACGGCCGATCTGGTCGCCCTGGCCGTCAGGGGCTACGGGGCCGTGACGCCCGAGCGCGAGTTGCGCGTCGGGCTTTTCCTGCTGGCCGAGCGCGACTACGACGGCGCGAGGGCCCGCATCGAGGCCGCCAAAGGAAAGGGCGCTGATGTTAGCCGCGCGCTCGGACTCCTCGAGCGCCTGGCCCGGCGCGATTGCCCGACCTGTGGCGGTACGGGATTCGTCCCGTGTCCGAACTGCGACGGCAAGGGCTACGTGAAACGCCAGAGAGTCCGCTGCCCCGATTGCGGCGGCCACGGCTTCTTCGTGTGCCGAAGGTGCGGGGGCCGGGGGCGAATCCGCTGCACCAACTGCGGGGGGCGTGGGCGGGTCGGAAGACTCCCCTGCCCTGTGTGTGGGGGCACAGGGAGACAGCGATGTCCCGACTGTGGCGGCGACGGCCGCATCCGCTGCGTCCGCTGCGATGGTCGCGGATACCTCGTCCGAACCATCCCCTGTCCCAAGTGTAAGGGCGAGGGCAAGATCACCTGCCCCCAGTGCAAGGGCCGCGGCACCATTGCCCCACCGGAGATCGCCCCGCCGCCAGGCGCCACGAGGCCTTGAGGCCGCGGCCCTTTCCTTCGGCGAAGTGCTTGTTCCTTTCCCTGAATGGCGATTGTGCCTGACCCGCTCCTCGCCTTGAGCGGCTAATTCCCGTTTGGGGCGCAGTGAGCTCTGGGGTGGGCGAGCATCCGCTGGTCGCCGGTGGTGAAAAGGAGGCAGTTGTGGTCGCTCCGCGCTACCCTGTGGGAGGGGGGGAAAGGGGATTCAGAGCCGCGCGGTCGGTCCGCCGACCGCGGCTTGGGTCGGGTAGCGTTGCGGGTAGGAGCAGGACTCGACGGTCGCGAGGACCAGGCGGCAGGCCGAGGCCCCACATTCCTCGCAGACCAGTTGGGGGGCCTCGACGACCAACTCGCTTCCGCAGTGGCACAGGTGGTGGAGTTCCTCGGTGTGGCCGATTGCCAGGCGCCTGTGGTGGCATGGGATCTCCGCGCCCAGGGCGAAACGGCACCCACACTGGCACTGCACCACCCGGAGAGCCACGAGGGTGGAGGTCGGTGGGGTCTCCTGGGCGCGTTCCTCGAGAAAGGCGGGGTGGGTTGGGGCCTGGGCTTCGGCCTCCGTGCCATAAGCCCAGGCCAGGAGCCAGCTTAGGCGCTCATCCTGAGCGCACGCCAGACAGTAACTCGTTCGCCTTGACACTCCCGGGCCGAAGGTCGTGAAGTGGACCCGCGCGCGGTGTGACCAACACTTGTGGCAGAGCATCGTCCTCGGTCCTTGTTCCTTCGGGGGCGTCCTTTTCCCCTTGCCACCTGTTTAGTCGGGGTGGCGAGGGTTTTGCTGCGAGGTTTTCTTGGCGCGCGAGAAGTCGCGGCCGGGGCGTGGTGGGCTTTGGCACGCTTTTTGCGGGGCAATTTATCGCCAGGCGAGAAGGAAAAAATGCCTTCACTGGCTGCGAATTTCGCGTCGTGGCTCCGAGGCGCCGCAGGCCCAACGCTTTCGGTCCTGTCGGCGAAGCATTCTTTTCCTTCTCGCCTGCATTGGGAACCCACGGTGCACAAAAGCGTGCCAAAGCCCACACGCCCCGGGCTGTTTCAAGACCACGTGCGGGTTTCCTTCATAGCCTCAGGTTTTTCAGCCCGTGTCTTTAGCGGGGCGAGAGAGCCCACCTGGAGGATGGCGGGGTCAAGGAGGCAGGGAAGAGGGAGGCTATCGTGGCGGGTGAGTTCGGGCGATCGAGGAGATGTTGTGGCAGGAGACGTTGGCGTTGAACCACCGGGGGTCGGAGTCCTCGAGCCATCGGAACCGCTGGCGCTGGCAGGAGAAGAGGAGGATCTGGAAGTTCTCCTGGGCGAGTTCGCCGAGGAGACGCATGGTGTCCCGGAAGCGGATGTCGTCGAAGTGGGCGAAAGGGTCGTCGAGTAGGAGGACGTTAGCGTTGCCGCGGCGTGCC
Organism: uncultured Planctomycetota bacterium; assembly: GCA_964470215.1. Classification (GTDB taxonomy): domain Bacteria; phylum Planctomycetota; class PUPC01; order DSUN01; family DSUN01; genus CAYYCI01. The sequence continues at coordinate 889 of CAYYCI010000286.1, read as the reverse complement.
ATGAACTGGCAGAGCCCGAGGCGGACGGCGAGGTAGAGTTGGTCCCAGGTTCCGGAACTCAGCACTGGTGTGGCCTCGTCGCCGCGGATGGGGGTGGGGGCCAGGGCGTGCCAGATGCCGAAGGACAGGTCGCTGTCGAACTTCAGCCCGTCGAGGGTGGGGACGATGCGGGAAAGGAAGCGGGAGGTGGAGTCGTTGAGCTCCGTTGCCCACTGGCCGTGGACGCTTCGACTGACCTCGTCGAGGACGCTGATGGCCAGTTCGATGGCCTTCTTGTGGCGGGTGGCTGTGGCGAGCTGGGCGCGGCGCTCCTCGCTCTCTGACTCGAGGGCCGGCTTTTCTTCGTTGTAGCGTTTGAGGAAACCGACGACCTTCTGCCCTGCTTCCTCTGCCCGTTGGCGAGCGTTCTCGGCTTCCTTGGTTGCTTCGTCGAGTTGGCGGCGGTAGTCGGCAGCGGCGGCGGTGACCTCGAGGGCGACGACCTCGGGGCGCTCCTCGCGCAGGTTGGCCACGATGCGGTGGAGGCGCTCGGCCTGGGTGCGCCAGGCTTCGATTTGGGACTGTGGGACGATGGTGGCGGCAAGTTGTGGGATGCGGTCGTCGGCGAGTTGCTTGAAGCGTTTATGGCGGTTGAGGCGCTGGTTGAAGAGGGTGATGCCTTCTTCGACGGAAGCGGGTCGGCCGACGCCTCCCCGCTCGAAGAGGTCGTAGATTCGCTCCTCGAGCTCCCTGGCGCGCTGGGCTTGCTTGGAGTGTTCCTCGCGGTGTTTCGCGACGTCTTCGCTTGCCTGTGCGATGGTTCTTCGGAGCTCGAGGGCGCGTTGCATGCGCGTCTGGAGGTCGCGGAGGGCCTGGGCGAGGCCCCCGGGCTCCCGCTCGGCGGGTTCGC
>CAYYCI010000285.1:0-5864 GCA_964470215.1 uncultured Planctomycetota bacterium | reverse complement strand
CGCGACTCGAGGTCCTCCTTGGCCTTCACCAGTGTCTTCTCCATCAGGCGCTGGCTCTGGTCGAGTCTGTCGACCTTCGCGCGCAGCGGGCGGAGTTCCTCGCTGAGTTGCTCGACCTTCTTGCGCAAGGCCGCGTTCTCCTTCTCGAGGGTCGCGACCCGCTCGCGCAGTTCGGAGTTCTTACCCCCCGAACACCCGAAGAGAACCGCAACAACACAACAGAGCGATAGAAGGCCGATTGACCTCGACTTCACCGCTGTGTCCCCCAAAAGACCATTCTCGGACATCTATGAGGAAGCCCAGGAAGTCCAGAGCGACGACGCGCCGAGGCGCGAGGGGCTTTGGCACGCTTTTCGCACCGCAACCATCTGCCGGGCGAGAAGGAAAAGAATGCCCTGGCGGCCCGGCGACCCCAGCCGCCTCGCGAATTGCCCCAGACTGGGCGTCTGGCGTTCTCTCGGCTATGCGTTCTTTCCCTTCTCGCCCGCATTAGAAACCCACGGTGCACAAAAGCGTGCCAAAGCCCACGCGCTCCGGCCTCTCTCACCCGCTCGCGGGTTTGCTTCATCGTGACATCTATCCTCCCCGGCCGGAACGCCGGCGCTCGCCCCTCACAACCATCGCGACCGTCACCACCCCCGCCGCCAGCGCAGCCAGAGTGGTCAAGACCGCGGCGGACCGCTCGGTGAGTTGGTGCAGCGCCGAGCCGGCGAGAGGCAAACCCGCGGTGGCGACCCCAACGTCGTGCCAACACAATCCGCAGAAGGCAACGAAGGCGCTGAGGTAGCACGCCACGAGCACCCTGAACCGCCCGCGGGGGCTCAGGCGCCATTGCCACCCTGCCAGGACGAAGACGAGGAAAGCCACCGAGGCCAGAACCGCGCCGAGCACCACGACCCCGCCGACACCCTGGCGGAACGAGCCTGCTGCGTGGCGCGCAAGGCCGGAACGGACCACCAGCGCCGCGAACAGGCCGCAAAGTGCAACGAGGGCCGCCGACGCCGCCCTGACGGCCAGGGTCGCTTCCGGGGGGCTCGTGGCGCGCGAGCGCCGCTTCCTGCGGGCCATGGCTATCTCCGCTCGAGACCATCCAGAATACCCCGAAAGAGCGTCCGGAGCAAGGGCCGGGGAGGCGGATTATGGATGCGGGCCAGGCGGGGCGCCGGCGCCTGGCCCGCGGTTCCAGGAGACGGTAGCGCAGGCGGGGAGATCACAACTCGCCGCGCCGCTGGTTGCGTTGGTCGCCACCGCGCGGCTGCGGCCGCCGCGGCCCACGAACCTTCTCCTCACCGACTAGTTCGATGAGTTTCTTCTCGTAGGCCTCGTCCGCCTCCTGGACCTTCTTCCGGTAGGTGTCGAAGGCTCCTGCCGCCTTCTCGTAGAGGGTCTTCTGCTCCTCGTTGAGCAGGTTGGCCACTGTCTGGGCGGTCTCCTCGGCCACCTCGTCGCGAACCTTGCGCATGGCCTCGAAGAACCGGCGCCTGGCCGCCTCGTCGCGCCAATCGCGCGGGCGCCGGACCTGTCGCATCTTGTCCCGTATCGCGCCGAAAGCGTCCCGACGGATCTGCTCCACCCCCTCGCGCTGCTCATCCGTCAACTTGATGTAGCGGCGGATCAGGTCGGTCTTGCTGTAGGGGACGTAGTCGGGCGGGACCCTGACCTCGAGGTCCTGGGCCTTGGCCACTTCCTCGAGGACCTTCTGGAACTCGGCCCGGGCCTCGGCCCTGGCCTTGTCGCGCTCGAGGGCAGCCTCACACGCCGCCTTGAACTTCTCCTTGGGCTCGGGAGGGAGGATCTCGACGATCAGTTCGAGGTACTTGGCGTTCAGTTCTTGGCGGATTTTGCGCTCGGCCTCGCGGCGCTCGCCGTCGCGCTGCCAGCGGAGCCCGTCGAGGGCCTCGCGCTGCTCGTCCGTCAGGTCGAAGTAGCGGCGAGCCACCTCGAAGACGTCCAACTCACGCGTCCTGCCGAAGAACTGGCCGAAGAAGCCACCGGGCGGCCCGCCACGCCTGACGCCAGGCCCGCCACGAACCGGCCCGCCAGGGCCCGGCCCGCCGCCTGGGGGTCCGCCGGCCAGGCAGGCCGCCGCGAGCGACACTCCTACCACGACTGTCCACATCACCTTTCTCATCGCGCTGCCTCCTGAAAAAAGAAACCCGAAACCGGCAACTCATTCTCCAAGCGCCAGCGCCACGCTGCCGAAGGCCTCCAGGGCCTCGCACTCGAGGGCCTCGTGGCGCCGCAATTCTTTCTCCACCGCCTCGAGTTCCCTCAGGGCGGGATGGCTCTGGATGGCCTCGAGGGTCCGCGCGTGGGCGCGCAGCAATTGGCTAACCAGCGCCACCCGCTCCGGCCACAGCGGGTCGCGGCGGGTGGCCGCGCGCAGTTGGCCCAGCCTGCGACCGTACCACTCGACCAGGCGGCGATAGAGCCGCCGCCGGGCGAGGGTTTCGTCGCTCACCGCCTGGCGAAGTTGCTGGGCGCGCGCCAGCAACTGGCGCGTCACCCCCGCCGACACCCCGCCCGAGACTATGGCCGAGTCCCCGGCGGTCAGGGTCAGCCGTTGTCCGCCTACTTTCAGGACGAGCGAGCCGCCATAGACGTGGACTCGCACCTCCCCTTCTTCGGGCAGTTCGGCGCTTCGCAACAGGCGCTCGGGCGATGCTCCCACGCAGTAGAACTGTGAGCAGGCGGTGCGGACCACCGCGCCTCCGGCCCACGGGGCCACCTCGACCGCCACATTCCCCTCGCCCGCCTCGACCTGGCCGAGCAGGCCGCCGGAATAGACACACAACTCGGTCTTCGCCTCGCAGCCGGGAATGAACTCCGTGCCCCGGGGCAACAGGTAATACGAGCCCGACGGGGTCTCGACGGCAGTGTTGACCGCCGCCACGTAACTGCGCCCAGGCCGAAGCGAGGGGACCGGCCTGCCGAAGAAGTCCAGGAGCTCTCCCGCGGCCAGAGTGGCCGCCGGGATGGCCTGCCGCTGGGTGGGAGGACTTTCCGCTGGCCTGAGTAGCCAGAGCGCCAGGCAGGCGGCCACGGCCGCCGCGGCGGCGATCCACCACGGCCGCCGCCTGCGCGCGGCCACGACCACGCGGAGAGCGAAGTCGGGCTGCGGCTCGGCCCAACGCAGGCCCGCTCGGATGGCCTCATCCTCGCCTCGCCAGGCCTCGAGTTCGGCGCGGCATCCGGCGCAGCCCGCCACGTGGGCCTCGAGGGCCTGCCGGGCCTCCTCGTCCAAGGCCCCCACGAGGTAGTCGGCGATCTGTCCTCGAGCCTTCTCGCAGTCCATCATTCCTCTCCGGACAGGCTCTTCCGGAGCATTCTCCTGGCGCGGGTGAGCCTGGCGGTCACGGAGCCGATCTTCAGGCCGAGCAACTCCGCGATCTCCTTGCAACTGTGGCCCTGCCCGTAGAAGAGGTGGACGACCTGTTGGTAAGGCTCGGGCAGGGCGGCAATGGCCTCGAGGACCTCGAGGCGGGGTGCCGGCCGCTCGACGGCATCGCCGTCGAGGAGCGGCTGGGGCCTGTTTCGGCGTCGGGAGGCCAGGCGTTTGGCCACATTCGCCACGGTCCTGAGCAACCAGTTGCCAAAGGCTTCGGCGCTGCGAAGTTTGCCGAGCGAGCGGAAGGCCCTCAGGAAGGCGTCCTGGGCAGCGTCCTCGGCGTCGGCCCGGTCGTGGAGGATTGCCAGCGCCCTGGCGACCACGATGCCCTGGTAGCGCCGCACGAGGGCCTCGAAGGCCGCCTCGGAGCCGTCAAGGGCCTCCTCGACCAGTTCGGCGTCGGGTTTTTCGGCCCCTCGGCTGGGCTGCCCGCTGCCCATTCTCCTCTTCCACTCGACATGTTGACTCCGCCCCTGGCCCGCTTACTGCGACCGGAGGGGAGAAATTCCCCTGCCACGAATCAAAAGCGGGGCGCCTCACTCGCCCCGAGAAGGGCGAGTCGTGGCGTAGGGGATGGGGTCGGTGGCGCCGGCCTGGCGGAAGCCCTTCAAGCGCAGCCGGCAACTCTCACACCGCCCACAAGCCACCTCCTCGCTCTGGTAACACGACCAGGTGAGGTGGAAGGGCGCTCGGAGTTTCAGCCCCAGCCGCACGACCTCGCCCTTGCTCAGGTGGAGCAGGGGTGCGACGACCTGGACGCTGGTCTCTGGGCGCGTGCCCGCCGCGATGAGGCGGTTGAATGCCTCGACGAACACCCCGCGGCAGTCCGGGTAGCCGCTGCTGTCCTCCTCCATGGCCCCGAAGAAGATTTTCTCGGCCCCCAGGACCTCGGCCCACGCGGTGGCAACGGAGAGGAGATTCGCGTTGCGGAACGGCACGTAGGTCGCCGGTATCTCCGAGCCGGAGGGCCTTTCTTCCGGGACGCGCTGCGAGGTGTCGGTCAGCGCCGAACCCCCGATTCTGGCAAGGTGAGAGAGGTCAACCACCAGGCGCCCGTCGGCCGGCACCTGGTAGAAGTCGGCGAGGTCGTTGAATGCCTTGAGTTCGCGAGCGGCGGTGCGTTGGCCATAGGAGGCGTGGAGCGCGGCCACGCGATAGTCGCGCGCCGCCAGCGCCAAGACCACGCAACTGTCCATCCCTCCGCTGGCCAACACCACGGCCTGAGGTCGTTCTTCGGTCATCGGTTCTTTTCTCCGAGGTTTCGGTCACCAGTTCCGCTCGACGATGGGGGGCAGGCGATACTCGGCGCCAGCGACCCGCCAACCGTCGTCGGTCTTGCGCAGGGCGAGCCTCACCCGGCTCTCCCAGCGCCAGGGCGGCTGGCGGCCGTGGTCGCGAGCCGTGGCCACGGCGCGGGCGAGGAAATCCGCCGTCGCCTCCTTCTCGCGTATCTCGATGCCGAGGTCCTCGACCGAAATGGCCAGCGAGCCAAGCAGCGGAAGTCCCCAGGCGAGGCGGTCCTTGAGCCCCGGGCGGCTCTGGCCCGCGCTGTCGTGGTAGTCGTCGGTCAGGTAGAGGCAGAAGCCGACGGCGTCGCGGCGTTCCAGCCTGCGCTCTAAGCGACCGATGAGGGCCTCGATCTGCCTGCGGTCCGACTTGCGAAGAAAAGCGACGAGCACCGCGATGAGCGCGGCGGCCACCGCCCCGGCTATCAGCGCCTTCTTGTTCACCGCTGGCAGTCCCTTCAGCGGCCGCGCGCGCGGCGTTCGAGGTGGACGAGGAGCGCGGTGATGTCGGCAGGGGACACTCCGGCGACCCTGGCTGCCTGACCGACCGAAGCGGGTCGAACGGCGGTGAGTTTCTCCCTGGCCTCGGCGCTCATCTGGCCGACCGCCGTGAAGTCGAAGTCGTCGGGAATCCGCCGAGCCTCCATCTTCCGCATCCGCTCGACCTCGAGGTTCTGTCGCTCGACGTAGCCTTCGTATTTCGCCTCGATCTCGATTTGCTCCACCGTGTCCTCGGGCAGACCCAGCGAGGCCAGGTGGGGGTCGAGGGCGGCTAGGTCGCGGAACGAAACCCCGGGCCGCCGCAGAATCCTCAAGAGCGACACCCCGTCGTGGAACGTCCTGGCCAGGTAGCGGATGGTCTCGGCGATGGCCTTTTCCTTGGCCTGGAGGCGTCGCCAGGTCTCGTCGTCCACGAGCCCGAGCCGGCGCGCGTGGGGCATCAGACGACGGTCGGCGTTGTCCTGCCTGAGGAGGAGGCGGTACTCGGCCCGCGAGGTGAACATCCGGTACGGCTCCCTCGGCGAGAGGGTCACCAGGTCGTCAACGAGGACCCCGATGTATGCCTCGTGGCGGCCGAGCACGAGCGGCTCCTCGCCGCGGGTGCTCAGTGCGGCGTTGATGCCGGCCATGATGCCCTGGGCGGCGGCCTCCTCGTAGCCGGAGGTGCCGTTTATCTGGCCGGCCAGGAA
>CAYYCI010000284.1:0-5865 GCA_964470215.1 uncultured Planctomycetota bacterium | reverse complement strand
CCAGGCGAGAGCGGGGATTTTTTTGGCCCTGCCAGGCGTTGACCTGCCGACCGCGCGGCCATACACTGTGTGGCAATAGCCCAATGTCGAGCGCGAGGCCATGGGACCGGACGACCCGACCACCGTGGAACTACTGCTGGCCCTGGGTCTGGCCGACGAGGAGACCCTGCGCCGCGCGGTCGAGGTCCAGCGCGCCGCGGCGGAACTCGGCCTGCCCGAATCTCTCTTCGAGATCATCTGGAAGAAGAAGCTGCTCAGCGAACGGAACGCCGCCACCTTCGCCCACCGCGTGGCCCTCGATACCCCCCCGAGCATCCCCGGCTACAAGATAACCGCGCGCCGCGGCTTCGCCGGCATCGCGGTGGTTTTCGAGGCGGCCGAGGTCGCCACCGGGCGGCCCGTGCTCCTCAAGGTGCTCTCGCCGCTCGTGGCGAACGGGCCCGCGCTGGCCGAGCGCTTCGAGCGCGAGGTCGGAATCGCCTCGGGCCTTCGCCATCCCTGCCTCCCGCGTCTTCTGGACGCAGGGAGGAGTGGGGGCTTCCGCTACTTGGCCCTCGAGGGCGGCGGCCGCTTCCTGACCGACCTGCTGGCCGGGCGCCCGCTGCCGACTGCCAGGTGTCTCGACCTGGGCGAGGACATCTGTGGCGCGCTCGGCCATTTGCCCCGTCTGCACCTGGGCATTCGTCCTTCTTCGGTGCTCGCACGGCCGGAGGGACGCTGGCTTCTGCTCGACGCGGGAGCGACCCCTCCACCATCAGAACGAGTGGCGACCTTCCCCGGTGTGGCTCTTGCCGACCCGCTCTACGGGGCGCCGGAGGTGCGGAAGGGCGCTGCGCCCGGTCCCCAGGCCGACGTCTTCTCCCTCGGGGCGACGCTGCTGACCGCCGCGACGGGGCGCCTTCCGGTTGGCGCCCCGGCCGAACTGGCCGGAGAGGCGCCTCGACCACTCCGGGCGATCATCGCAACAGCCCTCGAGGAGGACCCTGCGCGGCGGTTCTCGGGGCCGGAGGAATTTAACGGGGCGCTGGGGGGTGCTCGCGCCGCCACCACCCCTCGCGCCGCGCCAACACCGGCCCCGCCGCCCATTCCAGTCCAGGCCCCGGCGCGAGAGAAGCGCCCGGGGGTCTTCTGGTCGGCGCTCTTGGTCTTTCTGGTCTGTGCGCTCGCGGTGGTCGGGGCGCGCGCTTTGCACCTCCGCCTTCGGCGACAGGTCCGCGCGGCGCCGCAGAAACCCTCCTCGGGCCGACAGGTCCGTCGCTCGCGCCCCTCGCCACGGCCGGCGACGAGGACAGCGGTCCGAGGGTCGCCGCGCGCCGCGAAACTGGCCCAGGAAGCCCTCACCTACGACATGACCCACCCCACTGCCCACGCCGAGGCGGCGCTGCTTCTCCGTCGCGCCCTGCTGGACTGCCGCCCGAGCGACGCGGCGGCCCTCGAGGAGCGCCGGAGCACACGTCAGGCAGCGCTCGAGAGCGTTGCCGCAAAGGCGTTCGCCGAATTGACCAGGAAGGTCACGGCGCTCAGGACGCAGAACCGCTTCGGCGAGGCGCTGAGGGCCTGCGGGCAATTCCCGCCCGAACTTCGCTACGGGGCCTGGGCCGAGCGCCTGGCGGCGATGGTCCAGAGCATCGGGGCCGCGGCCGAGTTGCGCTACCAGGCGTTGGCCTCGGGCGCGATGGTGGCGCTGGTGGCCGGCCGCTACGACGATGCTCTCGCGGCCTACGAGGGCATTGGCCGCCTGGGCATCCCCTGGATGTCCGAGGTCTCGACGGCGTTGCTGGCCGCGGCGCGCCCCTACGCGGAGGCCGAGAAGAAGCGCCTGGCGGTCTTTCAGGCCGAGAGGGCCAGGTACCGGCGTCGGGCGGGTTTCGGCCGCCTTCAGCCACACTTCCTCAAGGTCGCGAACCTCATCGAGAAACACGACCCGCAGGGCGCGCTCGGCGCTCTGGAGGAAATCCCGGAGGAGTTGCGCGCTGGCGAACTCGGCCGAGCAATCGAGAGGCTCACGACCAGGGTCAACGCCTGGGCGGATGTCTGGAAGCGGGTCCTTGCGGGTCCGCGCTCGGCGGTCGGCCAGACCCTCGAGGTCCACGGGGTCAAGGGCCTCGTCGAGGGTTTCGACGGGGAGGGCGAGGGGCGGCGTGTCAAACTCTCTGTCCGCGGCGGGGCTGGCGGGCTCGACCAGCCGATAAAGAGGCTTCCGCCGGAGGCCATCCGTCGCCTCGCGGAGTTAGCGACGATGGAGATGCCACCGCGCGAGGCGGCCGTTGCGCTGGGCTTGTTCTCGATCTGTGAGGGCAGGGCGGCCGAGGGGCTCTCCGACCTCCGCGAGGCCGCCAACCTGGGAGCCGACATCAAGCCCTTCCTCGAGGAACTCGAGGCCGAAAAACTGGTCGGCGAGGCGCTCGCCGCTTACGACAGCAAGCAGTGGGCCAGGGCCCGTCGTCTCCTCGAATCCCTCCTCGACAATTATGCCACCACTCCCGCCGTGGTCACGGCCCACAAGAGGCTGGCCGGAGCGCTGAAGGTGACTCTGGCGAAACTCGGAGAGCAGCCGGGGCCGCCTGTCTTCATCAGAGCGCCGATTCCGGCCCCGCTCCGCCGCCTGCCGCTTCTGCCCGAGACGAGGCTCCTGTCACACTCTCCCGACGATCCGCTTCAGGCCTACCTGGGGAAGCCGCTGGTGCGAGGAGGGCCGGTGGTGGCCGGGTTCTCGACGTGGCGGGACTACAGCGTGGTGGTTCGCTGGCGGGGGGAGAGCGATGCGGACTTCGTGGTGGCCGCGCGGCTAAGCGGCCCGAAGAATGGTGGCCAGTTCCGGTGCTACTACCTGGCCCTGCGGGGCGGCAAACTGTCGCTCTGGCGCCTGGAGGAGGCCGGACACCGTGTCCTCAAGACCGCGCCCGCTCCCGAACTGCGGACCAAAGGCCGCCATCAACTCGAGTTCAAACTCATCGGTGAGAACCTGGCGGCCTTCGCCGACGCCAGACCACTGCTCGTGTGTCGTGACGCGAAGCTGACAAGGGGCCGCCTCGCCCTGCTTCCTGAGAGGGGGACGCTCCTTCTCGAGGGCCTGGATATCCATTTCCTCCCGGCAGGAAAATAGGAAGCGCGATGCCGTTCGACTTCACCCTGGCCATGCGCCGCTTGATGGAAGACATCACGGCGAACTGCCGCGCCCTCGGCCACATCGAGATGAGCCGGGTTGCGGTGGGCTTCGGCCAGACGCGGACCGCGCGCCTGAGCGGCATCTATGCCCAGGTCTTTCCGCTTCGGTTTCCCGGGGGCGCGCGTCGCATGCGGCGTGGCCAGGCCGTCTTCGAGATGCCCGTCCTGACCCTTGACGGCAGGGAGGCTCTCTACCTGGTGAAGTTCATGCTGCCGCGTTTTCTACAGGTCTCGTTCCCGGAGAAGATCGGGACGGTATTCCACGAGATGTACCACATCAGCCCGCGCTTCGACGGCACGCTTCGGACCTTCCCCGGCCGCCGCCCCTACCACACCGGCTCGCGGCGGCGGTACGATCGCTTCGTCGGCTCCCTCGCCCAGGAGTATCTCGCCTCGACCTCTCGGCATGACCTTCACCAGTTCCTCAAGAAGAACTTCGAGCAGTTGGGAGCGGAACACGGCGGGGTTGTCGGCATCCGCTACCGCAATCCCAATCCCTACCGCATCGCCTGACCCGGCTCAGCGAAAACGGATGGTCAGCGGGAGGTAGGTGGCCCTGCGGTCGAACCTGATCTGGAGTTCTGTGGGCTGGCGCCCGTCCTGCTCGAGGAGCAGGAGTTCGTTCTCGGACTTCAGCCACCCTCCGGGGATGGCCAGGCCGTAGGTTCCGTCGTAGCCGGCGCGGCTGTAGAGGCCGAGGAACTTGCCATTGAGCCAGGCGGCGCCGTAGCCCATGTCCTTCAGGAGCAGGCGCGCGTTTAGCCGCAGGTTCGTTGGCTTGAGGTCGAACCTGGTGCGATACCACACCAGGGTGGAGCGCCCGGAGGCCACCTGGCGCCAGCGGGTCGGGAATGCGGTGCCCTCGTGGCGGCGCCAGCCCAGGAGGGGTCTTTCGCCGAGGGCGACCTCGCCGAGGATGCCCCAGGCGGTCATCTCGCCGAGAGGCACGCCATATGAGGTGGTGTTGCGGTACCTGCCCCAGTTCATGGCGAAGACCGCCAGGACGTTCTTCCCGCGCCTGGTGGCCACATCGAGGCTCGTGGGGTGGGGGAAGTTCCGCGGCGCGTCCATCGAGCGTTTCGTCGCGCTCCGCCCGATGTACCGGCCGTTCAGGAACACGGTGGCGGCGTCGGCGACGTTGGCGAAGCGGAGTTTCCCCGTCGTGGCCCTCTCACACTCGAAGGTGCAACGATACCAACCACAGGGCGCCTCGCCGAGGGGCTTCGGCCGCGGCGACTCGGTCCAGGCCCCGTCGGCGAAGCCCTCGGCCGCTTCCGGGGGCGGGGCCATCTCCCACTTCCTCAGGAAGATGGTTATCGGTTCGATCGTCTCGAGGGCCACGGCGAAATCGAGCCTGTGGGCCTCCGGCTCGGCGCGAACCTCCCCGACCCCCTTCTCGGCCTCCGCCGAGCGCTTGTTCCCCGCAGGATACAGGCTGACCTTGTAGTTGACCCGGCGCGTGGGGAGGCGGGCCTCGAGGTGGTCGGGTCCCCACTCGCCCACCCACGGCAGTCCCACGACCACTCCGAGTCCCTCGAGCACCCAGGTCAGGGGCAGTTGGCTCTCCTCGAGGGCCACGACCTGGATCGTCGGCTTGCCGGCCGCCGCGAAGTTCTCCCGCTGTCCTTTCGTCTCGCAACGCCACCTGAGGACCAGTTGCTTCCGGGCCTCTTGCCATTGCCAGCCGTGGCCGAGGAGGTTCGTGGGCTTGTTTTTGGTCTTGAAGACCATCAGGGGCTCCGACCCCAGCGGGGCGTAGGCCACGATGAGCCAGCGGTCCGGGAACTTCCTGATTGCGAAAATCTGGGCGGTCGAGAAGGCCAGGGTCGTCCGGGTGTCGAGGGGGAAGTTGAAGACGACGTGGCGCATGGCAACCGCGTCGAGCGGGAGAGCGGCGCTCTGGCCGGTGGTCGCGTCGGCTATCGGGAAATCGCCCTTGCCGTAGGCCCGCTTGAGGAAAAGCAGGGAGGTCGTGCCGTCGGTGCGACCGCAGGCCACCAGGCCGGCCTGTCGCGCCGAATCGAGGACAGGATGCTTCCTCAAGCTCGTGGCGGCGGTGAGCATGGTCTCGAAGGCCTCCACGAACCAATTGACCTGCTTGGCCTGGTGGAACGGCTCGGTGGGCGCGAGGTCCTGGCGCATACCGCAGGTGCCGTCCTCGAACCTGGTGGGGAAACTCGCGGCGGGGAGCACGGCCAGGTTGGCGCCGCCAGCCCACATGGCGTGGTTCCAGCCGTCAACGCCGCGCGCTACCCCCTCGAGGAGAACCTGGCCAAAGTCACGATATGGCACGCAGCGTTCGCCCCAGTGCAGCGGCCCCTGCGGCATCAGTTCGGTCGTGAGGAACGGCGTCGTGTCGCTCGGGGCACACTGCTTGAAATCCCGACAAGGATTCAACTCCGAGAGCACGACGGGCACCTTGATGCCCCTGACCTTCGCCTCCTCGTAGAGTTTCGGCAGGTAGCCGTAGTCGCTGCCGCGATAGTGGTCCTCGATCTGGACGAGGGCCACCGGCCCGCGCGGCACCTGTCGCGCGGCCACCACAGGCAGGAGCCTCGCCCAGTAGTCCCGCACCGCCTTGATGAACCGACCGTTCGAGGACCTGACCGCCAGGCGCTTGTCCTCCCCGAGCCAGGCGGGCAGGCCTCCGTTGCTCAGGGCGGCATTGACGTAAGGCCCGATGCGCACGAACGCCAG
>CAYYCI010000283.1:0-5870 GCA_964470215.1 uncultured Planctomycetota bacterium | reverse complement strand
CGTGCGGGCCACGGCGCGTGCGTCGCGGGGCGGGACGCCCCGCCTACAAGGACCAGGTTTGCGTGGGGCGGCCGTGTGTTGTAGGCGGGCCGTCTCGGCCCGCGGGAGCCGCGCAGGTCTCACGGGTCGCAGATGCCTACCCGGGGCGCCTCCCCAGGCCCACCACTCTCAGGCCGGCCTTCACTTTGTCCCACAGTTCGCGCCGGGAGCGGATTTTCATCAACTGGCGAAGGACGTAGCCAGGGCGCAGGTAGAAACTCCTGTAGGCGTCCACGAGGAGGGCTTCGAGTTGTTCCTTGCCCATCTCGCGCGTCCAGTAGGGGGGCTGGAAGTCCTCGCGGGGCGCGCGAGCGAACTCCGCCCAGTAGTCCCGTTCGCAGACCCCCTGGTCGAGCGCCCAGCGATAGATTTCGGTCCCGGGAAACGGGGTGAGGATGGTTATGTGGACGACGTCGGGGTCGAGCTCTCGCGCCAGGCGCATGGTCTGGCGGACGTCGGCCTCGGTCTGCCCCGGGATTCCGATCATGAAGTAGGCCAGGGTCGCTATTCCGGCCTTCCTGGTCAGGCGAAAGGCCCGCCGAGCCTGCTCGACCGTGATCCCCTTGCGGAGCACCGCCATTGACCTGTCGTCGCCGGCCTCTACCCCGTAGTGGATGCGCTCGCATCCGGCGGCCCGAAGCGCGCGGAGCATTTCCTCGTCAACCGTGTCCACCCTGGCGCGGATGTCCCAGCCCACGTCCAGTCCTCGGCGTTGAATCTCCGCGCATATCTCCAGAACCCGGCGGCGGCTCACGGTGAACGTGTCGTCGTAGACCAGGACCTCGTGGATTCCCATCTCGACGCATTCTTGCATCTCGTCGGCGACCCGCCTGGCCGAGGCGGCGCGGAACCTCTTGCCCAGGTGTGGACGGTCGCAGAACGCGCAGCGATAGGGGCACCCGCGACTCGTGAACATCGTGGTCACCGGGCGCCGCCGCGCCAGGACCGAACCGTAGCGATGGTAGGGAGTGAGGTCGCGGGCGGGGAACGGCAGGGCGTCGAGGTCCTCGATCAGACCCGGCCGCTCGTTCGCCACCACCTCGCCATTGCGGCGATAGACCAGTCCCGGCACCTCGCCCCATCGCTGCGGCTCCCACAGGCGGTCACACAACGCCACCAGGGAGTATTCCCCCTCGCCCACGATGGCGAAGTCCACCCCGGGCAACTCCACCGACTCCCGGGGATAGAGATGGACGTGTGGCCCGCCGAGCACCACCTTGGCCTCCGGAGCCGAAGCCTTCACTACCTCGACCGTGCGGAGAACGTCCACGAGGGTGAAGGTCATGGTCGTGATGCCGACCAGGTCGGGACGCTCCCCGGCGACGTGGCCCGCCAGGTCGTCGTAGGAGAGTTCCTCAACCTGGGCATCGAGCACACAGACGGTGTGGTCCGAGCGCTCCTCGAGCATCGCCGCCAGGTAGAGGATGCCGAGCGGCGGGTTGTGGCCGCGCTCCTCGTCGAGGAACCTCGGGTTGTTCCCAACGAGGGTGTGTTCGGCCGGAGGGTTGATCAGGACCACCTTGGCCACGGCGAGAGCCTTTCACCACACCCATGGTACGCCCCCCAGCATGCCGTGTCAAAGCCAAAGCAGCCAGGCACTGGCGCTTGAAAAACCGGCTTTCATGAGTTATAGACCGAGACGGCGCCAACAGGAAAGGAGACCGCCATGGCCAGAGTGACGCGACGCAAGTTCCTCAAGCGGTCGGCAGCATTCGCAGGCGCGACCTTCGCCATCGGAACAGTCGCCAGACCAGTCCTCGGCGCAAACAACCGCGTGAACGTCGCAATCGTCGGCGTCGGCGGAAGAGGCTCAGGACACCTGCGATACTACCTCGGCATGAAGGACGTGGACGTCACCTGGTGCGTCGACCCCGACCGCAACCGCGCCAAGCGCGGCCTCGAGGTCGCAGTCGCCCACTACGTCAAAGACCTCATGCGGGCCAAAGGCTACAAGGAACCCAAGGTCCCGAAGGACGCCCCGAAGCAAGAAAAAGAACGCATCAAGGCCCAGCACGCCGAAAAGATGGCCCAGTTCCGCAAGGAGGTCGAACCCCGCGTCAAGTGGACCCAGGACGTGCGCCGGGCACTCGACGACAAGAACCTCGACGCCATCTCCGTCGCCTCCACCAACCACTGGCACACCCTCCTGACCATCTGGGCCGTCCAGGCCGAAAAGGACTGCTACGTCGAAAAACCCGCCACCCACAACATCTTCGAGGGGCGCATCTGCTCCGAACTGATCGCCAAGTCCAAGCAGATCGTCCAGACCGGGACCCAGCGCCGCAGCGACGCCCGATGGGCCAGGATGCTGGCGATCACCAAGAGCGGGAAACTCGGAAAACTCCTCATCTCACACGGCTTCGCCAGCAAACCGCGCGGAAGCATCGGTTTCAGGAAACCAGAACCCCCGCCCGAATGGCTCGACTGGAACATCTGGCTCGGCCCCGCGCCCATGCAGCCATTCCATCGGAATCTCGTCCACTACAACTGGCACTGGTTCTGGGATTTCGGCAACGGCGAGATCGGCAACCAGGGCGTCCACCAGACCGATGTCGCCCGGTGGGCAATCCCAGGCTCCACACACCCAACCTCCGTCATCTCCGTCGGAGGGAGAATCGGCTACAAGGACCAGGGCCAAACCCCCAACGTCCAGATGGCGGTTTACGACTACGGCGAGACCCTTCTGGTCTTCGAGGTCTGCGGCCTCGTGGACGGCCGCACCCGCCGCGTCGCCAACGACTTCATCTACGAGGCGGGAAAGGTGGTGGACGGCTCGAAGTTCTACCCGAAGGACGGCGGCGGGAAGACCGCACCGCTCCCGAACGTCGAAGTCCACGTCTTCCCAGGAGGCCCATTCGGCAACTTCATCAACTGCGTCCGCTCCCGCAAGAAGGAAGAACTCAACGCCCCGTTCCTCGAGGGGCACTACTCCGCCGCTATCTGCCACCTCGGCAACATCTCCTATCGCCTCGGACGCGAGGTAACGTTCGACGACATCCGCGAGCCTTTCAAACAAGACTACGCCAACGCCCAGTGGGACCGCCTCCGCAAACACCTGACCGAGAACCGCAAGCTCGACCTCAAGGAATGGAAAGGCCGCATCGGCCCGCTGCTGAAGTTCGACCCCGAGACCGAGAAATTCGTCGGCGCACCGCCCCAGGCCAACAAACTCCTCACCCGCGACTACCGAGCCCCATTCGTCGTGCCCAGCAAGGTCTGAGCGCGAGGCCGGTTTCAGGTTTTCGGTTTCAGGTTACAGGGGTGGCCGCGCCCGAAGGGACAGCGCCCCCACCAAACACCCCCATAACCTATAACCTGTAACCGATAACCGATACCCGATAACCCGCAACCGCGAACCCGCCTCTCGCTTCTTGCCGCGCGGGCGGTTTTGCGCTAGAGTCCTCCCTCCCAGAGCGGCAAGAAGGCCAGAGGAATGAAGGCTGCAATTCTCTCCATAGGCGATGAAATCCTCACAGGGGAAATCCCGGATACCAATGCGGCATGGCTTGCCGAGCGCCTTTTCGCTCTCGGGACCGACATCGATCGCCACGTGACCGTCGGCGACGTGGAGGGTGAAATCGAGAGCGCCCTGCGCGAGGCAGCCGCCCGCGCACACCTGGTGGTGACCACCGGCGGACTCGGACCCACCGAGGACGACCTGACCCGCCACGCGGTGGCGAAAGTGGCCGGCGCCCCGCTCGAACTCCACGAGCCATCCCTCGCACACATCGAGGAACGCTTCCGCCGCTACGACCGGACCATGCCCACGCGAAACAGAATCCAGGCCATGATCCCCGCCGGCGCAATCGTCCTCGACAACAGCGAGGGCACAGCCAACGGCTTCGTGGTCCGCTGCGGCGACGCCCACATTGCGGCTCTCCCGGGCGTGCCACACGAGATGAGGGCCATGTTCGAGAACCACCTCGTGCCCTTCATCGAGGGCCTGCCCCACAAGCGCCACGCCGTGGCCGTCGAGAAACTCAAGGTCTTCGGACTGCCCGAATCCTTGGTCAACGAGCGCATTCGGCACCTGATGACCCGCGGGGCGAACCCGACCGTGGGGCTGCGGGTCGAGGGCGGGGTGATCACCGTCAAGTTCACCGCCACAGGCTCTTCGGTCGAGGAGGCGCGCAAACTCATCGCCCCGGCCCGCGAGGCCGCCGAGCGCCAGCTGGGCGACACCGTCTTCGGCCACGACGAGACGACCATCGAGCAGGCCGTGGCCCAACTCCTCGAACGCCACCGCCTGACCGTCGCCGTGGCCGAGTCGTGCACCGGCGGCCTCATCGGCCACTATCTGACCGAGGTGCCCGGAATCTCGCGTTTCCTCCTCGAGGACCTCGTCACCTACAGCAACGAGGCGAAGGTCGAACTCCTCGGCGTGGCCCGCGAGACCATCGAGGCCGTCGGCGCCGTCAGCGAGGAAGTCGCGGGGCAGATGGCCGCCGGGGTCCGACAGAGGGCCGCAGCCGACATCGGCCTCTCGACCACCGGAATCGCCGGCCCCACCGGCGGAAGCCCGCAGAAACCCGTCGGCCTCGTCTTCGTCGGCCTCGCCACCGAGGACTGGACGCGGGTCCAGAGGCTCAAGCTCGTCGGCTCGAGAACCATCGTCAAGGAAAGAGCGGCAAAGACCGCGCTCGACATCCTCCGTCTCCATCTGAGAAGAATCGGCGACTGGTCAAAAAAGCCCGAAAACCCCTCGCAGTGACTGAATGCAAACTCCTGGCCATTGACATAGACGGCACACTCCTCGACAGCCGCGCGCAATTCCCCGAGAGGGTCAAGCACGGCCTCGCACGCGCCCACCAGGCAGGCCTCCACGTGGTCCTGTGCACCGGCCGCCGCTATCGCACCGCGGCCCCGGTGGCCCAGGAGGCCGGGCTCCCGCTCCCACTGGTCTGCCACAGCGGCGCCCTGATCAAACACACCCACTCCCACCAAACCCTCTTCGCCCGGCCCTTCGAGCACGACGACCTGGCGCTCCTGCTCGACGCCCTCGAGGAACTCGGCCTCGTGCCCATGGCCTACACCGACACCTTCGAGAACGGCACCGACTTCTACCTCCAGCGCGGCGCGCCATTGACCACCTATCACCGGGACTACCTCGCCAAGAACCAGGGCTGCTACGAACTCGTCGAGGACCTCCGCCGCGACGTTTCAGCCCCCGTCCTCCAGGTCTGCACTTTCGACGAGGTGGAGGTCCTGCGCCGCCACAAGCCGCTCCTGGCCGAGCGCCTGGGCGAGCGGGTGAGTTGCCACCTGCTCAGTTCGGCCAAGTACCTGGGCCACTTCCTCGAGTTCCAACACGGCGCCGCCTCGAAGTGGAGCGCACTCGCCGTCCTGTGTCGCTCACTCGGCGTCGCCCCCGGGGAAGTCGTGGCCATCGGCGACGACGAGAACGACATCTCGATGCTCCGCTCCGCAGGCCTCGGAGTGGCGATGGCAAACGCACCATACGAGGTCAAGAGCGCCGCCGACATCGTCGCCCCCTCCAACGACGAAGACGGCGTGGCCCTCGTCATCGAAAAACTCCTCGAGCGCCTCCCCCAGAGCGACCGCTGACCCGGTCCCTCGCTCGCCGCCACGCTCGCCAGCAACCCGTCCGTCCTCGTCTGTGTAGCCCGGCACCGGGCGCGACCCTCAATTGCCAGGTAATGTCCTGCCCCAGCGACATATCACCGAGCGCTTGCCGATTGACTTGCCAGGGGCTCTCCACCGCTGTCTGTCGCGAGGTGTCTCGTCAATGCGAGTGTCGTTGGTCGTGCGCCAATCACCTACAATCTCGGGTCGCCTCCGGCAATCCCCCCACCTCTTGCTTCTCCGCCGCC
>CAYYCI010000282.1:0-5880 GCA_964470215.1 uncultured Planctomycetota bacterium | reverse complement strand
CACCGGCTGTGGGGGTTCGAATCCCCCTCCCGGCACCACCAACCTCTCGGTGTTCCATCGCGCCGAATGTGTTTCCCCCCCAACCACCAACGAGGATCTCAAGCTGCGGAACGTCGAGGTTACAGGCCGTGGGTTGTCAGTTATGGGGGTGGGCGGTCTGGCCCCCCGGCAACCTACGAACCTGGAACCCGGAAACGAACGCCCTCAGGCGAGGGCGGGGGCCTGGGAGCGGATTTTCCGGGCGGCGGTGATGATGGCCTCCATGTCGGCCTCGCAGCCCAGGAGCGCCCACTGGGGCAGCCACGCAACCTCCCGACAGGCCCTCTCGGCGTTCGGACACGCCACCACCGCGTAGTCCACGCCACCCCCGTAGTAAGGGCACGAGACGGGACAATACCTCGGCCCCTCGCCTTTGCGCTGGAAGAGCGGGTTGCGGAAGAGCGGATGTGGGTAGCCTGGTGAGAGCGGCACACCCTCGGCTCGCATCGCCTCGATGAACCGCTCGCCATACCACCACTTGCCGCTCTCGAGCACCTCGAGGAGGGCTTCGCGCTCGCGCGCGTCGTGCACGGGCCAGGTCGGCCACGGTCCGGGGTGAGCGGGCCCGCCGCCAAGCAGGGCGGGCCTTCCGCCCTCGTTTCCGCTCGTCATCTCCTGGTCCTCCTGACCTACCAGTCCCATCAAGGGGTCGTGCGGGTGTAGTGGGCGCTGGCGAGGAAGCGGAAGATGAGTTCTCTGAGTTGCGACTCTAGTTCCGCGGTCTCGGGATGACCGATGAGGTTGTTCTGCTCGCCGGGGTCCTCGGCCAGGTCGTAGAGGAGGTAGCCCGTGCCGTCGCCGTGGATGGCATATTTGTGGCGAGTGGTGCGGACCATGATGTTGCGGCGGCCGCCGGCTTCTATCTCGCTGAATGCCGCGTCCCGGACGCTCTCGGCTCGGCCTTCGATGACCGGCCACAGCGATTTTCCCAAACAAGTTCTCGGCACTGTGGCCCTGACCGCTTCGAGGATAGTTGGCATGATGTCCACCGTCTGTGCTAATGCGTCGCAGACCCGCCTCGCCGGCACCCTCCCGGGCCATCTGATGATGAACGGGATGCGCAGCGCGCCCTCGTAGAAGACGCTCTTGTGGAGGCGCCAGTGGTCGCCGGCCATCTCGCCGTGGTCGGACCAGAAGACGACCAGGAGGTCGTCGAGGAAGCCGCGGCGCTCACAGGCATCGAGAATCCGCCCGAGCCAGTGGTCTATCAGGGTTATCTTGCCGTAGTAGTTCGCCCGCAGCCGCCCCACATCGTCCATTGTCATGGCCTTCTGGCGCCCATTTCGCTGCCACTCGGCGGCGTATCCAGGCACCCACGGGCCTGGGTCGGCCGGGGGGATTGGTGGAGGGGTCTGGTCGGGGTCGTACATCGTGGCGTAGTCGCCGGGAGCGTCCCAGGGCTCGTGGGGGCCGCCAAAACCAACGAACAGGGCGAAAGGAGCCTGGCGGTCGTAGTCCTCGACGAAGCGAACCGCCTCCGAGCCGATGTAACTGTCCATGAAGAGTTCCACCGGCAACGGGCTTGCCCAGACGGATATCCGCGGCGCTCGCTCCCTGCGACGGGCGTAGTCCTGGCGGAATGCCTCCAGGTAGCCCCGCTCGGCCCACAGGTCGGTCATGTAGGAATCCGTGCGGCAGGTGGCCCAGGGGCCTGTGGTCTCGTGGACATAGTCCAAACCTCGGCTGTGCATATACGGCTCTCGGTCGCGCATGTGGAAGTCGCGGTGCTCGTAGTAGTGGGACTTGCCGATATGGGCCGTGTAGTAGCCGTTTTCCTGAAGGCGACGGAAGAGCGACTCCTCGCCGGGCAGGAGTTCGCCGCGATTGGTCCACATTGAGTGGTTGTGGACGTACTGGCCGGCGATGAACGACGCCCGCGCGGGCATGCAGAGAGGGCAGGCGGTTATCGCATTCGCGAACCGCATCCCCTCGGCCGCCAGGCGGTCCATGTTCGGCGTGCGGATCTGGGGATGCCCGGCGCAACTCATGCAGTCGGCCCGGTGTTGATCCGGCATCACGATGAGTATGTTTGGCCGCTCCCCCAAGATAACATCCTTTCCAATGGCCCGATTACCGGCGCGCCCGTCTCACCCCTCGGCTGGCTCGAGGACGATTGCCTGATTAGGACAGCGCACCGCGCACAGGCCGCAGCCGTCGCATTTCTCGGGGTCAATGGCAAAAGACCCGCCTTGGGCCTCCACAGCGTCGTAGACACACACCCTCCAACACAGCCCACATCCGACCCCACATCCGCAGGCAAGACACCTGGCGGCCTCGCGCCTCGCCTCCGCCTCGTCCAGGGTGAGCTCCACCTCCTGGAAGTCGCGCAGGCGGGCCGAAGGGTCTCGCTCAGGGACTACCACACGCGCCTCCGCGGGCTTCTCGATGTGGCGGGCGAGCAGGGTCTTCTTGTCGAGGGCCTTCGGTTCGGGCGATGGGGGCGGCGGCTCGAGCGGCTCACCCGCCAGGTAGCGACAGATGGCCGCCGCCGCCCGCCGGCCGTCGGCGATGGCCTCGACCACCGAAGCGGGCCTGCCAGCCACGTCGCCAGCGGCGAACACACCCTCGAGCGACGTCGCGCAGGTGGCGTCGTCGGCCACTATTGCACCATTCTCGCGCACCTCCAGGCCCTGCGAGGCGAAAAGGTCGCCGTCGGGCCGCTGCCCAATCGCACACAGGATGGCCTCGACCCTCAGAGTGAACTCGGCGCCGGCCACCGGTGCGCTCGGGCGGCGCCCGCCCACCTCGTTGGGCTCCAGGTACCCGGCCATGCACCGCAGGCCGGCCACCCGACCATCCTGGACCACGACGGCTTGGGGGAGCGAAAGATAGAGGATTCGCACCCCCTCGGCCTCGGCTTCGGCGGTCTCGCGCTCGTGGGCCGGCATCTCCGCGCGAGTGCGGCGATAGACCAGGTAGACGACATCCGCCCCCAGCCGCAGCGCGCAACGCGCGGCGTCGAGCGCCGTGTTCCCGCCGCCCACGACCGCCACGTGGCGAGGGAGGCGGTCCGCTCGCCCCAGGTTCACCCGCTCGAGGAACCGGAGCGCATCCATCACCCCAGGCGCGTCCTCGCCCGGGATGCCAAGCGAACGAGTGACGTGTGCTCCGGTGGCGATCAGCACGGCGTCGAAGCCGCTCTCCTTCACACCGGGGAGGCTGAAGTCCCTGCCGAGGGCTTTGCCCGTGTGGATTTTCACCCCGAGCGCCTCAATCGCCTCGATTTCTTCGGCCACGAGGGCCTTCGGCAGGCGGTAGTCGGGGATGCCCACGCGGAGCATGCCCCCGGGCACCTCGCGCGCCTCGAAGACCTCGACGGCGTGGCCAGCGAGCGCCAGGTCGTGGGCAGCGGTCAGGCCCGCAGGGCCGGAGCCGATCACGGCCACACGCTTGCCGGTGGGCTGGGCGGCAGGCTGCGCGGGCGCCGAGGGCGCCTTCTCCCTGGCCCACTCGATGACGAATCGCTTGATTGCCCTGATGGCCACGGGGCCGCCGAGCAGCGCGCGCGTGCAGGCGTCCTCACAAGGGGCATAACACACCCGCCCACAAATTGATTGAAAAGGATTGCTGGCGCGGATGAGCGCGGCCGCTTCCTCGAGCCGTCCTTCCGCGACCAGGCGCACATACGACTGGGCAGGAACTCCCACGGGACAGGCGGCACGACACGGCGCCAGGGCCTCGTAGCGCTTCCTCGCGCGGAACCGCTTGCGTCGGTCAACCTCGTAAGTCCCCAGGATGCGCTCGTTGACCTTGCCGCGGAACTCGTCAATGGTCTCGTAGCCCCGACCGTCCATCCACCGTTCGAGGCCATCGCGGAACTCGCGGAGAATCTCGTAGCCATTGAGCACCACTGCGGTGCACGTCTGGACCACCGTTGCGCCGACTAGTAGGTACTTGACGATATCCTCGGCGGAAGCCACTCCCCCCGAGCCGGCTATGTCAATCTCGACCTGGGGGCGTATGGCGCTAATCCACCGCAGGGGATATTGGATCGCCCACGGCCCGCCGTGCCCTGCGTAGCCGCCGTGCATGATGGGCCGCTCCTCCTGGAGATCGATCTCGAGGGCGGTCATGCGATTGAAGATGGTCACTGCATTGACGCCGAGTTCTTCGAGGCGCTTGGCCACCGCCAGCGGCGAAGTGAGCATCGGGCTGAGTTTGGCGATGATCGGTATCTCGACCGCCTTGCGGACAACCTCGACGGTGCGGAAGATCGTCTCCTCGACCGCCCCGCCGCGGAAGGTGATCGAGCCGTGGGGACAGGAGGTGTTGAGTTCGATAGCATCGGCCCCGGCCCGCTCCATCTCCTGCGCTGCCCGCACCCAGCCCTCCTCGGTCACGCAGTTGATGCTCGGGATGATCTTGATCGAGAGGCGGGCCTTGGCGTCGGCCACCTCCTGCGCGTAGCGCCCCAGGTCCCACTCGCTGGCCTGCTCGTAGGAGAAGAGCGTGAAGGTTTTCTCGTCGGGGAGGTCGTGGTGAAGAATGGCGAAACGCGGCGTCGGCGAGCGGCGGGAGATTTCCTCCTCGAACCACGACTTCATCACTACCGCAGCCGCGCCATTGTCCTGGCAGCGCCGCATCCGCGCCACCGTCTCGGTTATGCCCGCCGAGGCCACCACGATCGGGCAGTCCAGCTCAAGGCCAACATACCTGGTGCGAAGGTCCGCCAACTCGCAAAGACTCCTCTGACCAAGCGCAAGGAACGAAGCCAGGCCAGAGCCTCATCCTAACAATAACGCGTTTAGTTTCAAAACACACACACCGGTCAGCTATTTGCGTTGTGGGCGATTTTGGAGCCGGGCGCAGCCGGAAAGGCGAGGGAAGCAAAGCCCATAGGGTCAGCCGGCGAGGAGACGAGCCGGGCCAAGCCGCCGGCCGGTCCGGGGGATGGCCCGGGATGCCCTCACGGTGCCTGGGAGGCACACTCGCCCTTACCCCTGTGGGCGTTTCGCCAAGCCACTCGGCCGTGACAAGACACTGTCCGCGCTGGTGCGATGCTGCCAGGCAACGGTCGGGCAAATGTCAAGACCTGACCCCGCTTGCCGCGGGCTGCTAGACAAGTCTGAATTCCCGGTCGAGGTTGGCCAGGCTGTCCTTGGGCTCGGCCAGGGCGCGGAAGCGCTCGCCGTTCCACAAAGCCCGATCGATTGTGTCCGCCGCGATGCCGTCCGCAGCGTTTCGTCCACGCTCAGGTCGCCGAGCAGATCCGTCGTCCTCGCTGAGAGGCCCCTGAGCGAGCCGTGGACACGGATGTCGCCCACCGACGTGCGCAGTGGCCCATTGGCATATGCCCCCGGAATTCGCCACGGCGAGGTCCGGAATCCCGTCGGAGCTAAAGTCACCAGCCGCGACGCAGTGGGGGCAAAGGCCGACCGGCGTCTTCTCTCCGGGGAAGAGGCCGTGGGGGGGCGACGTCGAGCAGGATGCGGGGTTCGAGGGGTTCGAGGTGCAGGTCGCGGCGGCTGCCGTTGGCAACCCGTGCCGACAGTTTCACGGCGTTTTCCCTCCTTGAGCGGTCCAATCAACGCGGGCTGGGATGAGCGGTGGAGGGGGAAGGTGGGCTGAGGGTGAATCGCATGTTGCAAAAGCCGCCGCGGCCTCTCCTCCCTCCGAGGCGCCCCAAGAGCCTCCTGTCCAGGTTGTGAGAAGTACTGTATCGCCCCAATCGCGTTGCGTCAAGAAAAAAACGTTGGGGATTGTCACGCCACAGCGATTCTCTCCGGCCCGCTGTCTGCTACCGTCCCAGATGCCGGCGGCCAAACGGGCGCACGGGGTGTGCCAAGAGGCACACCCCCGCCTCATTCCCACGCGGAACCGCACCGCGCCCGGTGGCCCAGA
>CAYYCI010000281.1:0-5919 GCA_964470215.1 uncultured Planctomycetota bacterium | reverse complement strand
GATCAACACACGTGTTCCCCTGCCTTTTGGCATCTCGAACCCTCCTTACCGACATGGACTCCCTTGGTCGCAGACTCGCAATATCTTTCCACCCCGCGCGGCTGCCTCGTCCCCTTAGCTGCACAACAGACCAACCGCCCTGTTCCCTGCCACAACGCCGCCGCGCAATGGGGTGATTATTCCAAAACGCGCCCGGAATGTAAACGGTTTCGTGGTAGTAAATGCCGGCAGAATATCGTCCGTCCAGGTGTAACAATGCGTTTTCCGAAAATATCACTTCTCACCCGAGCCAGCGCCCGAAAAACCCCGCCCGGACGCGCTCGACCCGCTCGTGGGCGGGCCGTACCGCACGGCCCGGGCGGCGCTCTCGCTCACGTTCTTCTAGGCCGCAAACCTCCGTATCCGGGTCGTGACCCGGCTCTCGCCTCTCTGCACCGCCCGGCCTCGCGCCCCCGACGGCCAGCTTGTAGCCGTCGAGCGCGTTTTCCTGGCCCAGAGACCTCGTCACCGCCTCGGGAAGCCGGGTGGCGTCGTCCGTAAACACCCGCACCCGGTCCCGGGCCCGGCTGATGGCCACGTACCAGGACTCGTGTCCCACCACCGCCCGGGCGGTCGTGTCGATATGTACGACCACCTCTCCGGTGGTGCGGCCCTGGGCGGCGTGCACGGTGCTGGCGTAGCCGTGCTCCCAGTGGCCGGGCCCGTCAAGCGCAAGCTCCTGGCGCAATACTTTCCCGGAGCTTGAAAACTCCACTACCGCCCGCCCGGTCTCGGCCGAGACCTCGACCACCCGGGCGAGGTTGCCGTTGCGGCGGCCGAGCGCCCTGTCGTTTCTCGTCCAGCGGATGACATCTCCCGCGCGAAGCTCGCGTTCCTCCCGGCCGTAGACCTCCACCTTGCCGTGCCGGAAAGGCTGCCAGCGAACCCTCTTTCCGCCTTCAGAGACAAGCGCGATATCTTCGCGTTCCCTATCCACCCGCTCGACGGTGAGGTACTCTCCCCGCTCGACGCCCAGCAGCCGGTAAGCGCGCCCGAACCTGACCACGTCTCCAGGACGGTAGCTTTCCAGGTCGGCGATCTCCGCCCGGGTAAACGACCGGTTGACATAGACGTCAGCCGCGCACGACTCGGCACCCAGCTCTCCCCGTTCGACAAGCGACCTCCTCACCAGATCGTTCAGATCCCGCCGGTCGCGGTTGGTGCCGGTGACGAGAAGCGGCGGTTCGCCGGCGCGATCTCGGCCGTCGAGATATGCCTTTACCACCCGCTCGAGCCGCCGCTCGCGCTCGGGGATCTCCGCAATGTCGCCGGCTAGCCTGCGCACCGCCCGGCGATCGCGGCCCTCGATGGTATCCACGACGGCCTGCTTGAGATCGGTATTTCGCTGCCGCAGCACCTCCTTCATGACGGCCACCTGCATGCCCCGGTCGTAAAGCAGCCGAAAGGGTGAACCCGCCTCCACGGCGGGCAACTGGCCGCGATCGCCGACCAGCAGAACGCGAGCGCCGCGCCTGCGGGCCCGGCGAAGCAGCCGCTCGGCCTGCGCCGTGCCCATCATGGAGGCCTCGTCGACTATCCATAACCGCTGGCCGCGTTCCCCCTCCCACCCGTCCGCGCTCCCCCCACGACCCTCGGCCAGGAACCCGGCCAGGGTATCGGTGTCAACCCCGGTCGCGCGCTCCAACTGCTCGGCGGCGGCGGCGGTGGGACATAACCCACGCACGGAATAACCCCTGGATTCAGCAAGCTCGCGCACGGCTCGCAGCATGGTCGTCTTGCCCGTGCCGGCATAGCCCTGCACGCCGCAGACGGCGTCTCTGGTAGTGCAAACAAGCTCTATCGCCCTTCTCTGGCCGTCTGTGAAGCGCAGGCCGTCCGGGCCGCCCGCGCGGGCGCCAAGCCACTCCTCCAGAGCCTTGCCGGGCACCATCGGCACGAGACTATCCCGACCACGCTCGCAAAACCGCACCACGTTCCTTTCGAGCTGCAACGCCCGGTCGGTGGTGTAGCCGCCGCCCGCAAGCTCGCAAATCCGCCCGTCCTCGACCCGGCGGGCAATCTCCCGCTCCAAATGCTCCAGCAGAACCCGTCCCGCCCCGCGCTCCAGGCAATGAACCAGCACCTGTTCCCGGGAAAAGACCGAGCGCCTCTCCTCCAGGTGGGCGACCGCCATCTCTACCAGCTCAGCCGCTGCTCGCGGGCGCGACTTTTGCCGGGACCTTTCGCGGGTCCGGGGCACCTCCAGCCCGATACCGGCCTGCCGGGCTCGCTGCCGCCACAGCTCGCGCAAAACCCGCCTGTCGACTTCCTGCTTGCTCTCGCGGGTGTCGAGACAGGCCACCTCGGCGGCCCGGGCCGAGTCGTAGCCACGGGCCCGCAAGGCCTCCAGGATCTGCCGCCGCCTGGTCGAGAAACTCTCCACCTGCTCACGGGAGAAACCGCCCAGCTCGAACGTGCCGTCCGGACGTCTCTCCACCCGGTAGCCGAGGCGCAACAGCCGGTCGGCAAGCTCGGAGCGGTAGATGGCTCCGGCGAGCTTCTGGCGCTCGAAAAAACCGTGGTTCTGGATGGCCCTGAGCTTGCCGTCGGGTCTCCTGGTGACGTTCAGAACCACACAGTGGGTGTGCAACTGCGGGTCGAGACCGCGAGACAGGTCGTGGTCGAAACGGGCTACCAACAAGCCCTCTCCGGGCTCGGTGACCGTTACGCCTTCCGAGGTCGTGCGGGTGAGACAGGCGTTTTTCTCCAGCCATCCCAGGGCACGGTCGACGGCCCGGCGGTGGGCCCTCGTCACCCGCTCGTCTCCCGCAACCAGGGCCATGACGCTTACCGACTTGGGCGCAGAAAAGGTCACGTCGGTACCAGGGGAACGGTCGCCGCCGTGGCCGCCGGGCAGCCGACCACCGTCCGGCAGCTCGCCCCGCAACAGGGAGGCGAAACGACCGCGCTCGACCTCGCCGCTCAGGCCGAACTCGCGGGACAACCGGCCCCACCACCCTGAAGGACCGCGACCGCGAACGTAGTAGTCGTCACGCTCGTAGTAGTGCTCGGCCTGGGCGGCCGACTTGAGCTTGCAGATGGACATCATGACACGAGATCCCTTCCGGCGACGGCCGGCGGCGGAGACAGCACGGGCCGCCCGCGATGTGAAAAAGACACCCTGAACACCGGTTCCTCACCCGGCACCTTGAGAAAACCCCGCAGGTCGGCAAGACCCATTATCTCGGCGGCCATGGCCACGGAACGGGTCCGCAGTTGTTGCTGCAGAGACACGCCGTCGCGGATGGTGGCCGCTCCCACCGAGACCGCCTCGCGCATCTCGTCCACCTCGGCGTCGCCCAGGGCATGCTCCAGCCAGCGGGCGGTGTCGGGCTCGACCGTGCGCAACACCAGCCAGGTCTGCGGCTGTGAAGCCAGGGCTGCGGCCGCGTCCCGACCGTAGACGTCCCTGAGCTGGGGCATGGATTGCAGGCCGAGAACTACGGCGGCACCGTGCTTGCGGCCGCGCTCGAGCAAAGGCGCGAGCGCGGGCAGGCGCTGCAGCGACGCCACCTCGTCTAGCACCACCCAGAAACGACGCTCACGGCTGGGAGCCAGTGATAGCAGCGCCGTGGACGCAATGTCGCACCACAGAGAAACCAGCGGCCTCAGGACCGCCTCCTGGTCCTGGCGCAGCGACAGGAACAGCCAGGAGTCGGAGCGCTCGTCCTCGACAAATTCTCTGATGGAGAAGCCACCTTCCCCGCCGGTGTCCGCGAGCATCTCCCAGGCCTGGAGCTTGGCCGTAACCGTGGCAATCAGGTTGCTGGGCATGGCCCCGGCCCGGTCGTCCAGAAACTTCGCCGCCGCCGTACCCTCCAAAAACTCCGCCAACTGCTCGATGGTGCCGGTGGCGAGAAGCTCGAACAGTTGCCGGTTGCTCGGACGGCCCAAATCGGCGAGTTTCTTGGCCGTGGCCGCGAACAGGGCCGCTCCCGCCTCGGTCCAGAACGGGTCGCGCCCGGCAGGAAACAACGACTTGGCAATCGTGTTGTAGTCGGTCGGGCTACGAACGTCGGACCACAGGCTCCAGCGGCCTGAACGGACATCTAGAGGGTTCAAAATTACGTCTCGGCCCTGCCGGTAGTAGGGCTCGATGTACTCTCCGGAGACGTCGAACACCACCGCCCGCTCGCCCCGATCGCGGACCTGATCGAGAATCTCCTTGATGGCGGTCGATTTTCCCGATCCGGGACTGCCGCAGAACAAAAAATGATAGCATTCGGACCCCGGCTTGAGCTCGACGCCGCCCAGCTCGAGCGCCCGGCCGCCGGCTCGCCGGCGACGACGCAACACCACCGAAAACACCGCCCGCGCGCCGGCAAACAACAATGCCAGCAGGGCGGCAAACCTGCCCAGCAGCTCGGCCGCCGACCTGCCGGAGTACACGCCGCGGCGCAGGTAGTCGCGCACGGCGGCGTTATCGTAAAAGCCCGCGCGACTGTCGCCGACGCCGTCGTACCAGGCGACGCGGCCCGCGCCGTCCGGAGAGGCCAGGCGGGCGGCTGGAGGACAAGACGCGAACAGGGACGACCAGAAATACTCCGGCAGGGCCCGCCGACCACCGGCACCCAAGGTGATAGCAAAAATCCCCACGGCAACTACCGCGGAAAAGGCTGCCGCCAGGCGAAGAGAACGCCTCCCGGACCGCTTCCGCCAGCTTTCCGCGCTTACAATCCTCGCTCCGCGACGCCTGCGATCGCGGCCGATCTCGCGTCCGCGCCGGGCGACGAACACGGCCAGCAGCAGGGCAAAGACCAGCACGCTAAGGCCCACCCGGAAGCCCGCCTGTCTGAGGATAAAGCCCGCCGTGCGGCCCCCGAAGAAGCGCTCGCCCAGACAGCGCTCGCAGGCGGTCGAGGCCATGTCGCGTGCGCCCGTGCCGCAGTCGCAGGAGACCGCGCGGTCGGTCGAGATCCAAACGACCGCCGACACCCTCAGGTACTCGCCCAGGCGGGCCCGGGCCCGCGCGTCCAGGCACGAGCCCCAGAACCACAGCCCGCCCACCACCAGCCCGGTCACGGCAGCCATGAGCAGGTTCAGGGCAACGCTGGAGCGCAACATCAGCAGGTGGTGGCCAAGCGTCTCCCAACCCCTGGTGTAGGTCATGCCCGGGCCCTTGCGGCTCACTGCAAGTCCTCCAGGACCTCCAGATGGCGGCCGGCTTCGGCCCGGGAACGGTCGTAGATCTCGCGCAGGAGCCGCGCCTTCTCTCCCTGGACGGCTGTAAGCTTGCCCGGGTCGAAGGTGCGAACCATGATCTCCTCCATGGCAAGCAGAGTGCTCAGAAGATCACGCACCGTGCCGGGCTCGAGCCGCAGCTCGCGCTTGCCCTCTAGACGCTCCACCTCCTCGGCAATCAACTTCCTGGTCAGCTCCCCGACCGAGACCGCGCGCCGTCGCGCCTGGTGGCGCAGGCGACGAAACAGGTCCTCTGACAACCTGACGGTGAAGTGCTTGTCGAGACTCATGAGCCGTCAACCTCCTTCCTCATGGGACAATTCGCGGCACATAGCCGTGATAGGTCTATACAGGGCGGCACCGACACATTCCCCGCTCCGGTAGCACAAAGTGCGGCACACCTACCCCGCCCGCCCCGGCGTGGTCTTCCGGCAGCGGGAAACCGCGCTTCATTGGGCCGTGCGGGGACCTCGGCCGTGCCACCCGCCAGGGGGGCGGCACAAGTGCCACTTGGGTGGGGTGTGAAAAGAACACGGGGGGCGGGGGCGGGGCCCCCGCGTTGATGTGCCCGGGGTTGTTCGATCAAGAGGTTATCGATTCGGGCGGGTTCGCTCCTAGACGGATCCTGGTGGTGTACGTGCCCTGTCATGCCCGGCGGGTTTGCAGGAATCGTGCCGCAAATCAGCCGGCAGCTGCCGG
>CAYYCI010000280.1:0-5937 GCA_964470215.1 uncultured Planctomycetota bacterium | reverse complement strand
TGATGGTCTGGCGGCCGCCGCCCCGGTCGCGAGTGACCACCCCGTCCTTGCCCAGAAGGTGGCGTTCGACGACCTGGCGTTCGACATTCCCCGTCGTGAAATCCAGGAGGCCGTCGCCGAGTTGGAGTCCGTTGAACGTTGCGGTGTCCATGCGACCTCATCCTGTCCTTTACTCTGGGGCGCTGGCGCCCGCAGCCTTCATGGTGGCGTCCCGGCGCCGGTCCCTGGCGGCTTCGGCCCTGAGTTCGGCCACGGCCCGCTCGACGGCTCGCAGGCGGTCGCTGAGGACGGCGAGCGCTTGCTCGATGCCGCTCTCCTTTCGCCCGGAGCGAGCCGCCGGACGTGGCACGATGGGCCTGCGGCCGAGGATGCGCGCCTGAGCGAGTTCCCCGAGCGCTTGCTCTGCGAAGGCGTGGGGGTCGGCCAGTTGCCGCTCGGATGCCCTGACGGTCAGTTCTGCAAAGGCCGACGCCGCGATGCCGAACGCCGAGAGCAAGTCGGCTGGGGCGATCTCCGATGGCATTTTCTTCCGTCCTCCTCACTCGAGGGCGGGGTAGAGGTGCAAGGTGGTCTGTCGGCGCCGGCCCTCGCTGGCCAGAGCCCGGCGCGGTTCGCCGGTGGCGAGACTGCGGGCGCTGCTCCGGCGTCCGCCGCGAAGCAAGAAAGCCTTCTCGGCCAGGTTCCTGGCCTTCCAGATGTCCATGCGTCGGATGTCCTCTGGTCTGATGCCTGCGGCCAGAAGCCACTCCCAGAGTTCGCGTCGGGTGGCCTCGAGGCGCTGAGTCAGCGGGCGGCGGTCCTCGGTCCCCGGCCGGGAATCCCCTCGACGACGATCCTGGCTATCGCCTCGGGGCTGTTCGCGACCTTCTTGTGCGCCATGCACCACAAAATGGCCTCCTTGACCCTCTCGATCTCTGCCCGTTGACTATCGAGAGGAGCCCGTCCCGTGAGCGCGGCCTCGTGGACATTCAAGGCCACGCGATTGTCGAGGATGTGCATCGCTGCCACCTTGCGCGTCAGGTGGTACGCGCGACACAACGGTAAGAACGCGAGGTCGAAGAGCACCTGGAGCACCCTCCTGGGTCGAGGCGACGGTTGCCGGGCGATTTCCTCGAGGGCGCCGAGCGCGCGGTAGTAGTCGCCGCAGGCCTCCGGGTCCATCGGCGGGCCTGGAACCTGCCAAATCTCGCCGTTAGTGCCCTGGACGCCGACCGTGTGGAGCCAACCGTTTCGTAGTGTGTCGGTGCGCAGGTGGCGCTCGAGGTCGGTGCCGTCGCCGGCCTCCGCGCGTGCTATCGTGGCCGCAACGCTCTGCTCGTTCATTGTGGTCGTTCCTGCCGTGAGGAGTTGGGCGCGCCCGTGCGGAGTGCGGCGTTGCCGGGGCTACAATGGCATCGCGCCGTTCCGCACGGGCACTTGCAGGGGGCGGCCCGGGGGATTAGCCACCTCCCCGCCAGGTCCCGCTCACGTGATCGCCTTCGGGTCGGTCGTGCCATCGGGCGAGAGGAGCACGAAGGTGATCGAGCCCCGGGAGGCGGACGTGCCGTCGGTGCCGGGCCAGGCGCTGGGCGCCGCCACCTTCGCCGTCGCACTCACCACCCGATCGCTCCCGTCGGCCAGGCCCGCGCCCACCAGGGTGTAGGTCAGAGTGCCCACCGTGCCGATCGCCAGCCCCGGGTCGTCGAGCAGGGAGTAGTCCTTGCAGTGGACGATCACCTCCTCGACCACCCTCGTGGTGTGTGCGAAATTGATGTAGCGGCCGCTAGCCGGCTTGTGGCGTATCTCCTCGGTCGTCACGCGGTGTTCGACCGCGTCGCCCTCCTGGAGTGGGAAAGCGATCTGGGAACCACCCTCGGGGCTGAAGGCCACGTTCTTGACGCCTATGTATTCTCGCACGCTTTCGGGCATCAGGGGTCTCCAAGTCTGTCAGCCGCGATAGAGATGGCCGGCCTGGAATCCCGTGGCGGACTCGCGCTGCCAGTCGGCCCAGAGGCACAGGTCGTCGAACTCCGGGATGCCGCGCTGCCCAGTGGCCACCCCGCCGAGCCGTCCCTGCGCTTCCTTGAAGTACCTGAGCACCCACTCGACCTCGCCGCCCTGATGGTCCAGGTGTGCTCGCTGGGCCGCGCGGTATGCCGCAAGGTCAACGGTGGCATCGGTGAGGATGCGCGGAGGGGTGGCCAGGTCGTGGTCGTATTCGGCCAGGAGCGAGTCGCCCTCGCCCAGCGGCGCGGCGAATGTGACCACACGGCCCTCGATGCTGTAGTCGCCTTCGTCCACCTGGTCGCTGGGGCGGCGATCGTGCCAGTCGCCAGAATAGTTCAGGTAGAGCCTCACGTTCGAGGGGCTGGTGGTGAATGGGTTGGGGATGTTGCAGAGGACCACGCTGGTTTGTCCCGGGGCGGCTCGGCGACAGACCACCTCGCCCTCGACCCTCGAGAGCAACCGGCGATAGCGCGCGGGCAGGAGACTCACGACCTCGTTCTCCGCCCATGCCAGGTCGCGCTCGAGTTGTTCGGGGCCGTCGTTGACCAC
Source organism: uncultured Planctomycetota bacterium (assembly GCA_964470215.1). GTDB lineage: Bacteria > Planctomycetota > PUPC01 > DSUN01 > DSUN01 > CAYYCI01. The sequence goes on along the minus strand of CAYYCI010000280.1, from coordinate 3,402 downwards.
GTCCCCTTCGGCCGGCGCCGCGCTGAAAGGCGTCGAGACGGTGAACTGCGTGGCACTGTCCACGCTGGCGACCACCCTCGTCTCGCCTTCCGGAGGGAAGACGCCGGTGTTGATGTTCACCTTTTGCCCCGCGACCAGGCCCTCGGTTGACTCGACGACGATCGCGCTCTGGGTGCTGCCCGCGAGGACGCGGCGGAGCGAGGCCGCGAAGTCCTGGATGCTCAGTGGCTGCCCGCCGAGGCGGGCGACAACGTCCTGCCACGTCGCACCGAAGAAGTTGTATCGAGAACTCGCCATCTCAAGGCTCCAACTCAATGTTCAACCTGTCCAACTCCACCGTCTTTCCGCCGAGGATTGCGCGGGTGGTTCTGGCCAGGAGCCTTCGCAGTTCGCCGACCCGCGCCTCGCGAGCCAGGCGTGCGGCTGCCTGGAGTGCCGGGCTGGCGACTTCACCGACAGGCTGCGCGCCCTCGGGCGCGGCGGCCACGAGCCAGTGGCGACACCGCGGATGCGCCCCACCGCCCACGAGCCAACACATCACTCGGCGGTCCCTGCGGTCGTAGAGCCTGCCTGCGCGCTCGCCGCAGGGCTGGCAGCAGTTGGCCCGCTTCGCCGAGCCAACGAGTGCCACCCTGGCGGCCGCTCGTTTCCATCGCCCACGACCCGAGGCCAGCAGCGCACCATCTGCCAGAATCTCAACCGGCATGACCCGCCCTCCGAGTTGCGGCGGTGAATCTGGGCGCCGAGGCCAGCGCCTTGCGAACCGCCAGGAACAGGAACTCCTCGGCCACGAGGCGGAGTTCCCTGTGGGCGGTGTTGAGTGCTCCATTGGCGGTCTTGCGGACCACTCGCGGAACCTGCGAGGCGGGCACCGGCGCCAGGGCCGCCCGGGCCGGCGCGCCGGCCAACTTGCGCGTCAGCCTCCCGAGGACTCGCCGAACCATCGTCTCGAGGCGCTCGCCACCGAGCGTTGCCCGGGCGAGTTCCTGGCGTTCTCGCCGGCTCAGCCACACCCTGGCCCTTCCTCCCGTGGCGGCGGCCCAGGCAATTGCGAGGGCCTGGAGGTAGAAGGCGTAGAGCTCCAGCATCCCCTTCCGCAGCCTGCGAGCGATCGGCCGCTGCTGGTCGGCGATGTAGCGGAGAACGAGGTCCATGTCGGGGTCTCGCTGCATGGCGCGCAGGAGGCGGCGCTGTCGGCTCGGGGGCGAGTCGCTCAGCGCGGCATACCGCTCCTTCGAGGGGATGGCAACCAGGATGGCCACGAGCCTGCGGCGCGGCAGGCGTTCGAGAATTGCCTCGATGTGTGGCCGGGCAAGTTCGGACCAGCCCGCCGCCGGTCCCCGAAGACACTTGACGATCTCCCGCAGGACCGGGAGCCGTTCGAGGAGTTGTTCCTCGCGCTGGCGCGGGGTCAACTCTTCGCCCATGGCCTCGCTCTCAGATAGTCGTCCCAGGGTCGGTCAGGAGTTCGACCGCGAGGGTGATTTCGCATTGCTCGACAGGGTGGAGTCTTCGCACCTCGCCGATCGAGGGCCTGAATCCCAGGATGTGCGCGCTGTCGCCCAGATATCTGGCGGCCGGCCCCTGAAGGGTGCGGACCACCTCCCGGGCCAGTTCGCGGACCCCCGTTCGCTCCGAGGCGGTCGCCCTGATTCGAATCACCCCCTTCGCTCTTCCGCCGCGGTTGTCGCCGCGGGGTCTTGGCGCCAGGTCCTCGCGGGCGATGTCCACCTCCAGGTAGGGCGCCCTGGCGGGAGACCGCCCCCCGACCCAACCATCGAGGATTCGCCGGAAGACGTGGCCGGCAGCCCCCTCGCGTTCCCAGTTGCCGTCGGGGGCCAGCGCTCGCAGGTTGGCGCTCGAGCGCAGCGCGGCAATCACCGCCTCCATCGCGCTCGCCAGCAGGTTCGCCCCGTCGTGGCAAACCACCCACTGCTCCGCCGTCGGCAGGCTCCTGGCGTTCGGGTCCGAGGCTGACCACGCCTGAGCCGCCACCGCCACCCAGGTGTTGTTCCCCAAGCCGGTGATCCGCACCTGCCCGCTGCCCACCACGCTGCCAGCGCTCGCGTAGTCCTGGCCGTCGGGGTGGTAGAGGACGTGGACCGGGTCGTTCGGACAGGAGGGGTCTGGTGCCACGTGTGCTGTGATGCTGGAGCCGGTCGTGTCGTTGACGACTTTCAGCAGGCGCGGGGTGGCCGGAGCCGCTGCCCCTGCCCCTGGGCTCACGTGGCGGAAGACCACAGCGCGGCTCAACTCGTCGCCCTCGATTGTGGCGGTCCAGGTGATCTTGTAGTCGTTTCCGTTGGTGTAGAGGGCGTCGTTAGTCTCAACGAACCAGCGCCCCGGCTCGGCCTTCGTCGGGCTGAGGTCCTCGATTGTCTGGTCGCTGAGGTCCTTGGTCGTGGCCGAGCAGACGGATGGGTCCACGGGTGTCCATCCGCTGCCGCCGACGAATTTCCTGAAGTGACGATAGAGCCTCATGGTCAGTCGCCTGCAATGACCTTGACATCTGCGGGTTCGGCGCGGGTCGAGACCGCCGCGTCGAGGTTGCCGATGTTGGCCTCGACCGCATCCGCCGCTGTCGCACTGCCGGATATCTTCGTCGCGTCCACCGCCAGGTCCGCGCTGCCATACTTCCAATCCCAGTACGCCTGGCGGACCACCATGAAGTCTGCCCAGACGGGCAGGTGGGTGCCTGCGTTGACGACCAGAATCCGCAGCCGACCCAGGGTGTTCGTGTCCGTGGCGTCGAGCGGGACGTTGTAGAAGCCGCTCTCGTCGTAGGTGATAGCGTCGCTAGAGTGGCGAGCTGCGATGTCCCCGTCATTCTTCGAGAGCTTGACGGTCATGGACCCGGCCAGGCCCTCTTCGAGCGTGTCGCCGTCGGACGAGTCCACGAACGGGCCGAGTTTTATCGTCACTGCCGTGCTCTGGCGGAGTTCGGTCATCTCACGCTCTCCTCATCCTGGCCAGGTGCATGAACTGCGGGGCGACGCCCGTTGGAGGAGGGGGGCCGCCGCCCTCCTGAAGGTCCAGATTTGCCATCATGCCTGAGAGATAATATCTGTCGGTGCCTGAGTCCTCGGTGTTCACCGCGAATATGTGCCGATAAGTCCGGGCCGCCGGGACGCTGACAGTGATAGTGTCAAAAAGGTACTCCACGGTGCGAGATGGATCGGTATAAATCTCACACACCACCGTTTCGTCCGACCGTGAGACAGTTAGATAGTATTGTGTGTCTAGTTGAGTGGTCGCCGACGAATCGTGTTGCTGTTCCTCAAAGTTTCTCAGGTCGAGCGAGGGCACGAACGCGCCATGAGCCCACGCTACGGATACCGCCTCGCTATGGTCGAACCACCAGTTGTAAGAACTATCAACAACGTTGGAGACGGCCCAGACATG
>CAYYCI010000279.1:0-5983 GCA_964470215.1 uncultured Planctomycetota bacterium | reverse complement strand
CGGCAACCGCCGCAGGGCGCTCCTCGAGGACATGGCCATCCTCACCGGCGGCAAAGTCATAAGCGAGGACCTCGGCCTCGCCCTCGAGAACGTCCAGACCTCCGACCTGGGGACCGCCAAGCGCGTCGTCGTCAACAAGGACCAGACCACCATCGTCGGCGGCGGTGGCTCCACCGAGGACGTCCAGAAGCGCCTCGCACAACTCCGCTACCAGATCGAGACGACCACCAGCGACTACGACCGCGAGAAGCTCGAGGAACGCCTGGCCAAACTCTCCGGCGGCGTTGCCGTCCTGAAGGCCGGCGGCGCCACCGAGGCCGAGGTCAAGGAGCGCAAGGCCAGGATCGAGGACGCCCTCCACGCCACCAGGGCCGCCATCGAGGAAGGGATCGTCCCCGGGGGCGGGGTGGCGCTCCTGCGAGCAGCCCCCCACGTCCTCGAGACCAGGGCCCGGGCGCGCGGGGACGAGAAACTGGGGGTGGACATCGTGGCGAAGGCCCTGGAGGTGCCGATGCGGCTTATCGCCGAGAACACCGGCGCCGATGGCCCGGTCGTCGTCGCCATCGCCAAGGAAAAAGAAACCAACGTGGGCTTCGACGGCAACAGCGGCGAGTTTGTCGACATGTTCAAAGCCGGCATAATAGACCCCGCGAAGGTCACCCGCTGCGCGCTCGAGAACGCCGCGAGCATCGCCGCGCTGATGCTCACGACCGAGACCCTTGCCACCGACTTCGAGGAGGACAAGGACGAGAAACCGGTCGAAGGTAGCGTGACCTGATGCCGACAGCGAACCGCCGGCCCGAGAGAGGAGCCGTGATGCGCGCTATGTCTTTACGCCTCGGCGCGGCCGTGGCCGTCCTGGCCATTTTCCCGACGCGGGGCTTTGCCGCAGCAGCGCTCAGCCCCCGACTCGAGGATGCGTTCAAACTACTCGCCGACCTGACCGTCGAGGACGAGTTGCGCATCCGCGCGCGCGACCTCATACGCTCCAACCTCAGCATCCAGCCCGAGGCCGTCGTGCCCAGGCTCATCGAACTGGGCCGCGCGACCAAGAGCGACAACGTCCGCATGCACATCGCGATCGTCCTGGCCTCGGCTCGCGAGGGCGCCAGGGTCGTGCCCCCCGCCCTCCCTCTCCTCACCCAGTGGCTGAACGCCAAGGACGGCGACGTCGCCATGCGCTACTGGGCGGCAAGGGCCATCGCCAACCTCAAGACCGAGCGGGCTCTCGACCTCCTCATCAAACACATCCTCGACCCGAAGAGTTCCATCCACACCCGTCGCGTCCTGGTCCGCGACCTGGCCCAGTGGCCGGAGCCGCTGCTGCGCTCGAAGATCGTGCCACTGCTCCTCAAGCTACTCGAGAGCAGCGCCAAACCAATTGCGCGACCAAAACCCACCGAGAAACTCGGGCCGGCCGAACTGCGCGAACTGCGCAAGGCCGAAGAAGAACGCGTCGAGTTCCGAACCGCCATAATTGACGCCCTTGGCCTCAGCAGGCTCGACGAGCCGCTGGTCGTCGAGCCCCTGCTGAAGATCGCGCGTGAGGACCCCGACGAGCGCATCTGGCGGGCCGCCACCGCTGCACTCCGCAAAGTCGGCGGCGGCGTGCTCTATATCCCCCCGCTGGCCGCCGAGAAAGACCGCCAGGGGAAAATTGACGTGTGGGAGAAAGTCTGGCGACGCAAGCACAAGCTCCCCCCGAAGAAAACCCCGGAGGCGGAGTCATAGAGCCGTGGAAGCCCCCTGCGCCAGCCACTTCGCCTGTCGCCGGGGCGCCGGCCCCGTCGGAATGAAGCCCTATGGCAAAACCCGACTACTACCAGGTCCTCGGCATCTCTCCTGATGCCTCTCCCGAAGAGGTCAAGAGGCAATTCAAGAAACTCGCCCTCAAGTACCACCCCGACCGAAACCCCGAAAACCGAAAAGAAGCCGAAGAGAAGTTCAAACAAATCGCCGAAGCCTACGAAGTCCTCTCCGACCCCGAAAAACGTGCACGATACGACCGCTACGGCCACGAGGGACTCAAGGACACCGGCTTCCACCCGTTCCAGAGCGTTGACGACATCTTCGGCTTCGACCTCTTCTCCTCCATCTTCGACGAACTCGGCTTCTTCGGCCCCAGAACCCGCACCCGCCGACGCGGCTACGACATCCAACACGACCTCCACCTGTCGCTGAAAGAAGCCTGCACGGGCAAAAAAACCATCATCCGCGTCACCAGACGCGAACCCTGCCGCGCGTGCAACACCACCGGCGCCGCACCCGGCACCAGCCCCAGGACTTGCCCCACCTGTGGTGGCTACGGCATGGTCGAGCAGCGCGCCGGCTTCTTCGCCGTCAGGACCACCTGCCCCCAGTGCCGCGGGGTCGGAAAGGTCATCGAGAGGCCATGTCCCGAATGCTCGGGGACCGGCCGCGCGCCGCGAACCGTCCCCATCGAGGTCAGAATCCCGCCCGGGGTCGAGGACGGCACGCGGCTGCGAGTGCCCGAACAGGGCGAACTGGGCGAGGACTCGATGCGACGGGGCGACCTCTACGTCTACATCCACGTCGAACCCCACCCCCTCTTCCAGCGCCAGGGCAACGACCTGGTCTGCCGAGTGCCCATAACCTACAGCCAGGCCGCCCTCGGCGCCGAGATCGAAGTCCCGACCATCGAGGGCACCAAGACCACCCTGCGCGTGCCCCCGGGAACCCAGAGCGGCGAGGTCCTCACACTCCACGGCCTCGGCGTCCCGAGACTCAACGGACGCGGACGCGGCGACCTCCACGTCGTCGTCAACATCGAAGTCCCCAGGAAACTCAACCGTCGGCAACGCGAACTCCTCCGGGAACTCGCCGAGATCGAGGAGAAAAACGTCACCCCGGAACGAAAGTCGTTCTTCGATAAACTAAAGGACTTCTTCACCGAGGAGTAGGCGCAAACCATGGACGACCGCGAGCGCGAACCCCAGGAACCCGAAACCGAGGGCACCGAGCACCTCGAGGAAGAGGCCCCCACCGAAGACCAGGAACCCACCGCCTCCGAAACCCAAACCGAGGAACTTGCCACCGTGGAAGTCCTGGCCGAGGAGATCGAAGAACTCCGCGCCCGCGCCGCCGAGCGCGACGACCTCCTCGACAAACTCCAGCGCAGCCGAGCCGACTTCATCAACTATCAGCGCCGCATCCAGCGCGAACGAGAGCGCTGGGCCGAAATGACCAAGCAGGACGTCGCCCTACAACTCCTCCCCATCCTCGACGACTGCGAGCGAGCACTCCAGGCATCCGCCCAGAACCACGACGCCGAAGCCCTCGCGCGCGGCTTCGAACTCATACACTCCAAACTCCTCAAAGCCCTCGCCAACGAAGGCGTCGAACCTTTCAACCCCATCAACCAGCAATTCGACCCCGCATACCACGAGGCCGTCGCACACCTCGAACGACCCGACGTCCCCGACAACACCATCATCGAGGTCGTCCGCACAGGCTACACCATCGGCGACCGAGTCCTGCGACCCGCACAGGTCGTCGTCGCTAAAGGCCACAAGGAACAACGACCAAACGACAACCCAACAGGAGGTGAGAGCTGAGATGCCAACCTACGAGTACGAGTGCACCGCTTGCGGAGCAACCTTCGAGCGATTCCAGCCCATCACCGAAAAGCCCATCCGAAAGTGCCCGAAGTGTGGGCGCAAGAAAGCACGCCGACTCCTGGGCGCAGGGGCCGGGATCATCTTCCGGGGCTCCGGATTCTACCAGACGGACTATCGCAGCGAGGACTACAAGGCCAGGGCGAAAGCCGAAAGCGGAGGCGATGGAAGGGACACCGGCTCGAAAGCCTCCGAGGACAAAGGCTCCTCCGGCGATGCCAAGAAGAGCAAGACCTGAGCCACGCGGGAACCCCAGATGTCCAATATGCGGGCAAGAGGTCCGGCCCCGCGACCGCCTCTTCCCCTTCTGTTCCGAGCGCTGCAAACTCGTCGACCTCGGCCGTTGGCTCGATGGGCGCTACGCCATCGAAATCCCCGTCGAGGCCACCGACCGCGGCACTGTCCCCGATGACCAATCCCCCAATGCCGAGGGCACAGAAAAATGAACGAGCAGCCTGAGGGAAAGTGGACCGACCTCTTCAGAGCGTTCCGCCTGACGCTCGACCACCGAAAACTCTGGCTCGCCTTCAAGGGCGTGGTTCTCTCGCTCATCCTGGTCGGCATCCTCCTCGTCCTGCTCGCCTCGCTCTACCAGGCCCTCGGCCGGTCCTACACCATGCCGGCCACGACCCGAGCCGTCCTGCTACCCGCAAGCGCCCGCCCCCTTGTCCGGGAAACGGCTCCCGACGTTTGGGGGCAATTGAGGAGAGGCAGCCTCGGGGCCGCAATCCAGGCCACTTGCTTGTTCCTGAAGGCCCTCGGGCGCGAGGCTTGTGTTAGCGCCTGCACCATCGCGGCACGCCCAGACCTCGGGGTCTACGGTCGGCTCGTCGCGCTGTGGAGTTCGCCCGTCGGCGACTCGATGGTCTTCGCCGGGCTGAGCGCCCTCGTCCTCCTCTTCATCTGGTCGTACTATGGCGGGGCCATCATGCGCATCGCCGCGGTCGAATACGCCCTCGGCGAGAGGATCGAACTCGCGAGCGCGAGCGCCTATGCCTGGCGCAAACACCAGTCGTTCTACGGCCCGCCACTCGGCCTGGCCGTCGGCATCTTCATCATCGCCGTCCTCATCGCCATTGCCGGACTGGCCGCCTGGAACCTCGTCATTGTTCTCGTGGCACTCGTCGGCCTCGTGGCCGTCGCCGTGGCCGCGGGAGTCGTTCGCGACCGCAAGCGCTCGGGCAAACTCGGCCTGGCCGTCGGCCTCGGCGGCCTGGTCGCCCTCGCCGTCGTCGTCTGGCTCCTCGTCTGGCTCGGAGTGCGCGTCCCCTACGTCAACGAGGTCGTCGTTGGCATCTTCACCCCACTCGCCCTCCTCGGCGGCTTCGTCGCGGCCATTATGGCCGTCTGGCTCGTCTTCGGCGCCCCCCTGATGGCCGGCACAATCGCCGCCAGCGACACAGGGGTCTTCGACGCCTGGAGCCGCTCGTTCCACTACCTGTTCGTCCATCCCTGGCGCTACCTCTTCTACCTAGTGGTGGCTGGCGCCCATGGGGCCGCGTGCCTGGCGTTCGTCTATGCTGTGCGAGAGGGCACCGAATGGCTCACCTTCCTGCCTCTTTCGGTCGGCCCGCTGCTGGCCGGCGAGGCGCTGGCAGTCAGGACGTTCGAGTTCTTCCTGGCGGTGTGCCGATTGCTCCTCGACCTGGCGTTTCTCTCGTTCGCGGCCAGTTACCTCTTTTCGGCCCTCGCCGTGATTTACGCCCTGATGCGCCAGCGGGTGGACGGCACGCCGGTGAGCGAGGTCCACCTCGAGCCGCGCGACCGCGAGTTCCTCGGCCCCCTGGCCTCGCCGGCTGCGTCCGAGTGAACCGGCAGGCGACGAGTCTCCTCCCATGAACCTTCCTACCGCGGCAATCGTCGGGCGGCCCAACGTCGGGAAATCCACCCTCTTCAACGCCCTCCTCGGCCGCCGGGTGGCAATCGTCGAGCCAACCCGAGGGGTCACCCGCGACCGCGTGGCTGCAACCCTCACCCACGAAGGCGTCACCCTCGAGCTCCTGGACACCGGCGGCATCGGGGTTGCCGACGCCGACGGCCTCTCGGCCCACGTCGAGCGACAGATCGAGATCGCCCTGGCCGAGGCCGACGTTGTGGTGATGGTCGCCGACGTGCGCGACGGGCCCCTTCCCGACGACAAGGCCATCGCCGGCCGCCTCCGCGAACTCGGCAAGCCGCTCGTCCTCGTAGTCAGCAAAGTCGAATCCCCCGCCCACGAGGCTGCCGTGGTCGAGTTCCACGAGCTCGGCCTCGGCGAACCGCTGCCCCTCTCTGCCCTCCACCGCCGAGGTCTCCCAAAACTCCTCGACGCCATCGTGGCTGCACTCCCGCCAGGATTGACCGGCCGG
>CAYYCI010000278.1:0-6023 GCA_964470215.1 uncultured Planctomycetota bacterium | reverse complement strand
GTTCTTCGCAGTTCAATGGCGCGTTGCATGCGCTTCTGGAGTTGCCGGAGGGCCTCGGAGAGCGGCAGGTTCTCCTGCCGGGTGAGGCCGTAGGACTCGAAGAGGGCATCAACCTGGCTTTCGATCTCCGCTCGTTCGGCCTCGATGTCGGGTAGGCGCTTGCGCAGGTCAATGAGGGTGCCACACTGGCGGCGGAGTTTGTCGAGGGAGGCGTGGTCCTCGAGGAGGACCTCGGGCTGTTCGTAGTCGAACTGGTGGGCGAGGTCGCGGAGGCGTTGGTCTCGCTGGCGTTCGGCGGCGGCTTGTTCCTCGAGGGTTTTCTCGAGTTCGGCCAGGGTGTTTCTGGCTTTCTCGAGTTCTTCTTCGCGGAGATGTTCGGCGCGAGCTGCGTCGGTCCGGGCCTTCAGTGCCACGGCGATGCCTGCCGCGGTGAGGACGACCCCGACGGCCACTCCCACCCACAGCGAGGCGAAGGCCAGGCCAATGCCGAGGAGGACCCCTGCGGCGCCGGCGGCCGAGCCGACCATCAAGAGACGTCGCGCGCGATCGTGGGCGGCGAGGCGCTGGGTCTTGACCTCCTCTGTTCGGGCGGTGGCTTCGGAATGGGCTTTTTCGATTTCGGCTCTCTCGGACCTGGCCCGTGCTGCGGCGTGCTCGTAGTCGCTGAGGAACTGGCTGTCGTCTGGGTGGAGGTCGGCGAAACGCTTCTCGAGGCGGTCGAGTTCATCGACGGAGGCTCCTGCTTTCTCCAGTTGCTGTTCCTCGTTGGCGATTCGCTGTCGGAGTTCCTCGTCGCGCTTCTCGAAGTCGGCGGTCTTGCCGAGGAGTTCGCTCAGGGCGTTGAGGTCGGAGTCGGTGACCTGTGCGATGCGGCCGAGGGCGTGGAGTTCTTCTTGAGCTGGTCTGATGATGTTTTCCTCGAGGCTCTGGGCCTCGAGGAGGGCGTGGTCGGCCTGGCCGTTTGCGCTGATGCGCTCGATGTGCCAGGCCGTGAGGTTCTGGGCTTGGTCGGCAGGGAAGTCGGCTGCGTCGGCCAGTTGGTCCGCCTCGGCCCGGAGGTCGTCCAGTTGCTTCTGGCGCTTTTCGGCCTCTTCGATCTGCTTGCGCACCTCGCTGAGTTCAGCGTCGTGGGCGAGGTACTCGAGCTCGGCCACGCGGTGGCGCGCCTGGTCGCGGAGGTCACAGAGGCGGCGGTATTGGGCCTCTTCGTCGGCGAGGCTCGCCCGTTCGGCCTCGAGGCGTTCCAGTTCCGCGCTGATCTCTGCGATGCGTTCCTCGAGGCGCTTTATCTCGTTTTCGACCTTGCCGCCCTCTTTGAGCATCGTGCCGGGGTATCGGTCGAGCGCGGCGCGGAGGACCTCGCGCGCGCCGGCCACGGTGGCGTCCCCGGCGCTCGTGTCGGCGAAGCGCTGGACGACCTGGTCGAGGCCCTTGGCTTCGCGGACGGCGCGGAGGTCGTCGTGGCGGACGAGGGCGGTCTTGACGAACTCCTCGATGGTCAGTCCGAGGAGGCGCTGGCCGAGTCGGTCGTTGGCTTTTCCCGGGGCGAATTCCTCGGTCACGTCGCGGTTGTTGCCCAGGTCTATGACGTTGCAGCCGTTGGTCTGGAAGTTCCAGCGGACCTCGAGGTGGCGGGAGTCGAGGTCGAGGCGCAGGCGCGCCCCGAAAGGCTCCCCTCCGAAAGGGAACCAGTGGTCGTGGTGAGGTCGTAGCGAGGTTTTGAGTTTCTTGCCGTGGTGTTCCACTCCGTAGAGGGCAGCCACGATGGCCATCTGGAGGGTCGTTTTCCCCGTCTCGTTGTCGTCGAGGAAGAGGTTGACGCGGTCCGGGACGAAGCGGAAGGGCTTTTGATCGGTCCGCAGGCACCCGAAGCCATCTATCCACAGTTCGCGGAGGGTGATCATCTCAGGTGGACTCTTCCGGTCTTAAGAGCGTCGAGGCCGTAGAAGAGCGCCTCGCGGATGATCGCTCGCTGGGCCTCGTCGTCGCAGTCCTGATAGAGTTTGATCATCTTCCAGCGGAACAGTTGCTCGCTGGTCGCTGTGGAGTCGTGTTCCTCGGGGACCTCGGCCTCGAGGTCAATGTCGTAGTCCGGCTCGACCCCCGAGGCGTCGACCACGGCGTGGAAGAATCGCTCGGCGAGGGCAGCGGCGGGGTCGAAGACCACGCCGGGCGTCGTCCTGCCCACGAGGGTCAGATGAACGATGTCGTCGTTGCCCATGTCCTTGGTGGCCTCCTCGAGGGCAGCCATCATGGAGGCGCTGTCGGGGTGGCCGGTGAGGTCGAGGTCGAGGGAATGGACGCGCCGGTTGTCGCAGCGGTGCCAGCGGAGCGCGGTCTCGCCCGCGGTCAGTTCGACCTCCAGCCAGGCCCCTGCGCCGGCTTCCGAAAGCGAGAAAGCAAACGGCGCGCCGGCGTAGGCCCCGAGCACTCGGCCGTCCGCCCCCTTGATCTCGGCTCCGTGGTGGTAGTGGCCCACGGCCGCGTAGGCGAAGCCGGCGGCCTCGAGCTCCTCGACCGTGAACGGACACACCTCTCGCTCCTCCAAAGGCACGGGGATGGTCTCCAGGGCGCCGTGGAAGAGCAACAAGTGGATGCCCTCCTCCTGTGGTGCGCGGAGGTTGGCGAGGGGTCTGGTTCCCGGGGGGGTGTGGCGATGGAAGGCCGAGGCCGTCACGGTGACCCCCGGCGCGCCCGGCACGGCTCGGGTCTCGAAGCGTTCGCTGGTGAAGATGTGGACGTTTCGTCCCCATTTCGGGCCGCCCGGGCGCCTCTGGTAGAGCGCGCTGGCCGTCTCGTAGCAACTCGAAGGGCTGTAGGGGTCGTGGTTGCCGGGGATGATGAAGACGGGGATATCTTCCAGGGAGTTGATTGTTCTGATGGCGAAGTTCAGGTCGTCAATGCGCGGCTCGCCGCTCTCGAAGAGGTCGCCGGCGATGAGGACGACGGTGGGGTTGGTCTCGCGGACGTGGTTTGCGAAGGCGCTCAGGGCGTCTCGCTGCTCGTCCCGTCGCTTGTGGGCCTTTTCCTGTGGGAGCGCCAGTTTGCCGCCGGTGAGGTTCACCCCCAGGTGAAGGTCCGAGAACTGCGCTATCCTCACCCGCTCCATCGCCCGCCTCTCACTCCGCCGCCAGTTCGCTCGCTGTGTGGCCGAGTTGTTCCTCGGTGTACTCCACGGTCACCGCTCGACCCGCTTCGAGAAAGAATATTATCACTTCGGCCACCGGCTTGCAAAGCAGCCTCCGCGCGGCCAGTGCGTAGGCGAGCATCTGGCGGCGATAGACCGCCGCTCGTCCCTCCACCTCGTCCGCCTCCACCGCGTCGCTCTTGAAGTCCACCACCACCGCTTGCCCATCCTCGATGAAAATCAGGTCCATGAAGCCGGTCAGCACGACCCCGTCGAGCCCCAGCGAGAAGGGCACCTCGTGGAAGCGAGCCTCGGCCCGTGCCGCTCGCCTCATTATCTCGGAGTCGAGCGCGGCGGCCACGAGACGCCGCGCGCGCTCGGTGGCCTCGGGGTCGAGGCCCTCCCGTCTGGCTTCCGACAGAAGGGAGCGCTCCACTCTTTCGCGTGGCTCGGTCCAGGCGCGTTCGATGGCCATGTGGACCAGCAGTCCTATCTTGGTGCCGAGGGCCGCTCGGGCGCGGACCTCGGCGTCCGGGGGCTCGAAGCCGTCGTGGAGATGGGAGGGTGCTTTAGCCACGATGCCGCGCCCGGCCTCGGCCAGCGTCCGCTCGACCGCCCCGGCCCACTCCCGACGGGCCTCGAGGCGCCTGCGAACAGGCTCGGGCTCCGACCCCTCGACCGGCGGGAACACCCGGAAGACCGACCCCCGAACCGGACTGAGATCGAGGGAACGGGTGTCGAAGACGAAGCCGACCTCGCTCTCCTGTCCCCAGGGGGGCGACTCCGGCCCGGCCCATTCGCCCAGGAATTTCGCAAGGCCGCTCACCTTCCCTTTCGTCCACCCCGAGAACATCACGAGGTAGTCGCGGGCGCGGGTGGTGGCCACGTAGAAGAGGCGCTTGCGTTCGGCCTCCTCGCGCTTGTCCTCGTAGGACTTGTCCGGGAAATTCGAGGAGGAGAACCCGTCCTTCGAGCCGCTCGAGAGTTTTACGGCGAACTGGCCGCTTTCTCGCATCACCACCACGTTCCCCCGTTCGCTGGCGCTGCTCGAGATGTCCGCCAACAGCACAATCGGGAACTGGAGCCCCTTGGCCTTGTGGACCGTGAGGACTTGGACGAAGTCCTCGCCGCTCTCGGCCACGGGGGATTCTTGTTCGTCGGGCTCCGTGGTGTTGAGGTGGGCGAGCCATCGGACAAAGCCCCGCAGGCTCACCCTCGCGGTCGCATCGAGGGCGCGAGCGCGCTCGACCACCTTCAGGAGGTTCGCCACCTGCTGTTCCCCGCGGTGTCGCATTGCCAGGAGCTCGAGCGCCCCGGTCTCCTCGAGGACCCGCTGGACGAATTGCGCCACAGGCATGGTGTTCCGCGTCTCGTGGAAGCGCCGCAGGGTCGCCATTGCCGCGCCGAGCGCGCCGGGGTAGTCGTGGCCGTTCAGGTAGTCGAGCGAGCCAAACTCGGCCCTGGCCCGCGCCAGGTCGTCGTCCGAAACCCCGAAGAACGGCCCGCGTAGCGCGGCCACGAGCGCCACCCCGTCGTGGGGGCTATCAATCGCGCGGAGGAGGGCCGTCAGGCTGTGGACCTCCTGAGTGACGAAGAAGCGCTTTCCGCCGACCACGTGGACGGGGATGCCGAGCGCGATCATGGCATCGGCATAGGCATGGGCGTCGCTGAACCGCGGCAAGAGCACCGCGACGTCGGCGTAACGTGCCGCTCGCGGCTCGCCGCCCTCCTGGTCGAAGACCTCCCAGTGCTCTTCCTCGACGATGTGCCGAATCATCGCCGCCACAGCCCGCCCCTCGGCCCGGCGCATGCCCGCCTGGTTCTCCTCGCCCGACTGCACCTCCTCCGGCGGGTAAACGACCAGGGCCGGCGGCCTCGAGGGCTCCTCTCGCCTGTGGGGGACGAGTGCGACGTAGTCGGGCTGGTAGCCTCCGTCGTCGGGGCGCTTGATGATTGGCTCGAAGATGGCATTGACAACGTCGGCGATGCCCCGGACCGGCCGGAAACTCTCGCTGAGGGTCAACACCGCGCCCCGGCGAGCAACCGTCTCTTTCGCCCGCTGGTATATCTCGATGTCCGCGCGGCGGAAGCGGTAGATGGACTGCTTCGGGTCGCCGACGAGGAAGAGTTTCCCCGGCTCCAACTCCACCTCGCGCCAGTCCTCGGCGTGCTGGCCGCTGCGTTCCGAGAGGAAGAACAGAATCTCGGCCTGGAGGGGGTCGGTGTCCTGGAACTCGTCAACGAGGATGTAGCGGAAGCGCTCTTTGAAGTGTTCCCGCGCGGCCTTGTCGCGACGGAGCATGTCGCGCGCGAAGAGCAAGAGGTCCTCGAAGTCGAGGACCCCCTCCTCGGCCTTCGCCCGTTGGTATGCCTCGACGAACCCACAGAGCGCCTCGCAAACCTCGGCCACCACGGCCTGTCCCAGGCGCCCCGAAAGCTCTTTGTGTTGCTCCTTGAGCGCGTCGTGAAGGTCCCGCGCTCTCCGCGACGAGGCCTGGCTCGTCCACTTCTGCTTCCCGGGGAACTTGCGCCTGAGATTCAATCGAGAGAGGATAGCCGCGGCGCTCATCTCGTCGCCCTGCCTGGCCACGATGAGCGCGTCGCGTGCATGGCGCATCTGCGAGGCGAATGGTTCACGTTCCCTGCAATCGTTCTCGACGAGGCGGACGACTTCCTCGACTTTCGGCAGAATCTCTCCCACGAGGCCAAGTGCGTCCGGCAGCGGCCCGTTGTAGCGCGGACGGCCGCCGAGGAGGTCGCGCAACCCCAGCATCGCCGAGGCAGTCTTGCGCAGGGAGTGGCTCCGCGGGTCGAGCGGGATACCGAGCCTGATGGCTCGCAGGAGGGCGGGGTTGCCTGCGGCGAGTTCGACCTCGAGCCACTCCTCCCACACTCT
>CAYYCI010000277.1:0-6064 GCA_964470215.1 uncultured Planctomycetota bacterium | reverse complement strand
GGCACGCTTTTTGCACCGCAAAGAGTTGCCAGGCGAGAAGGAAAAGAATGCCTTGGCTGGCTGCCAACCCCGACCCGTCGTTCCGAAGCTCCGCGTTCCGGACGCTTTACGTTCTCCTGACAAAGCATTCTTTTCCTTCTCGCCTGCATCAGGAGCTCACGGTGCACAAAAGCGTGCCAAAGCCCACAGCCCCGGCCTCCCCGTGGCCGACGTGTTCTCCCTTCTCCGCTCCGGGGTCTGAGCGGCTCTGCGGTTCGTCTCTCTTCTCTCTCTGTGTGTCCTCTGTGCCTCTGTGGTGAAATCCATCGAACGCGGGGCGGGACGCCCCGCCCGCAGCGGGGGTGCGCGAGGCGAGTCACGCGGGCCGAGACGGCCCGCCTACAGGTTGCCCGGTGCGTCGCCCGGTCAGGGTTGGACCCTGGGGTGGCCGACGCACACGAGGCACATGGGCTTGTGTTCCGATGGTGCGGCGATGAGCCGGCGGACGCGCTCGTCGTCGAAGGCGCCCACCGAGACCGAGCCCAGACCCAGTGCCACTGCCTGGAGGCTGATGTTCTGACAGACGTGGCCCACCTCGATCGTGGCGTAGCGGATGCCGCGCTGGCCATACTTCCGCGTCGTCCGCTCGAAGACGACCGCGACGACGAACGTGGCGGGCGCCCGGGCGACCCACGCCTGATTGAGCGCCGCGCGGGAGAGTTCCTTCCGGCGGTCCGCGGTTGCCACGGCGACGAAGGCGTGGGTGCGGGGAAGGTAGCGGCGGACGCCCTGGGCGGTCACCACGTAGAGTTCGATCGGGTAGAGGGCGCCGGCCGAGGGTGCGGTGCGGAAGCCGCGGGCGCGGTCGGTTATCCCCTGGGCGGCCCACGCCAGTTGCGAGAGTTGCGCCTCGGTGAGGGGCCTGGGGAGGAAGTCGCGGACGGAACGCCGCCGCGCGAGAGCCTCTTCCACGGTCATCGAGCCGCGAGTGGTCGGCCTGGGCAAGGCACTCGGCCGTCCCGCAGGGGCTGGCGGCTGCTCCCGCTCACAAGCCGCGAGCAAGAGGGCGAAGAGGCCGAGCCGGAGCGCGCCACCCGCGCTGGTAGTGCTGCACCCCACGGGGTCCCGCCTCCTCGTCAAGTCGCCGCGCCGAAAGGAATTTCTCGCGGTCTAGCCGACGATGTGTTCGGCGAGGGCCGTGCCGAGGGCGCGGCTTTGTCCGATGGCCTCGCCTTCCGGTGCTCCTCGACACACGACGCTGGGCGCGACCTGCTGGAGTTCCATCGCCTTCGCCAGTTTCTGGACGCTCACGATTGCCTTCCCGCCGCCGAGCGGTATCGTCGCGGCTCACAAAGCCAACCCACGGGGCAGGACGGACGCGTGGTCAATGTCGCCCCGGTCCGGGAGCCAGCGGGCGATGCGGAGCATCCCGGCGCCATAGTCCAACAAGTCCAGGCGCCCGTGGACCACGAGCAGACTGGCCAGCGGATCGCTCGGTGGGGCAGGGGAGAGGAGAAGAGCCAGGTCGGGCTTCATCAGGCGACCGTAGCCCAACAACTGACACAGGTCCTTGAGCGCTGGCCGACGCGCCTTGCACTCGACGATTGCCAGCGTGGCCCTCTTCGCCGAGAGCGCCACCCCAACGATATCCACCTTCACCTGCCAGAGGTCGGAGTCGGGAAAACGGGAGGCGAGATCGAGCCGACGGAGGGTCTGGGAAAGGTAGGAGTTGTGGGTATCGGCCACCACGACCCTCGAGCGAGGATGCCGCCCGCGCAGGTGCGCCCGCAACCACCGCACCACCGGCCCGTACATTTCGGCTTCATTGCTCAAGTTCCTCGGCCTCCTCGTCGGGCGTGGTCGTGCGGACCCGCCTGCCTTGTCTGCAACCGAGGGCGAGGCAGACTTTGAAAGCCGCGTTGAAGTGGCGACGCAGCGCTTCAGGAAGCCGCGGGTCGCCCTCGTCGGGGTGCCGTGGCTTCCTCCTGCGCACCCTCCGTGCTCTGGGGTTGCAGAGTCGCGCGGGCCCTGGTGCCCGCGTCTCGTTCCAACTTGCGAGTTCCTCGAAGGCGCGCTGTTTGTAAGCGAAGTTGAAACCCACTGGCCGGAACTGGTCCGCAAAGACCCTGAGCCGGTGCTCCTTGGCCCACGAGCCGCCTGCGGGGGCGCGGATATTGGGATGACCCCACAGGATGCCTTGCACAGGTATGCCCAGGCGGACCTGGAGAAGATAGCACACGTCAAGGGGCAAGAGCCAGTTTTCCTGGGGGAACTGAAGGACCACGCGCTGGCGCCCTTCGCGCTGCATGAAGTAATCGGCGGCGCTGGGTACGGCACAAGTGTCGGCCACACCCCTGAGGAATTCACGCACCAGGTCATCGGGTGCTTCGCGAATCTGCGGAGGGACGCGCATTTCTCGATGGCTAGCGGCCTGGCCACACAATAGCCGCAGATTCCGCCAAGACATCGTGTTCTTCGTGAAGACGGCTTTGACGATCACCTCGTGGGAGAGGCGCTCGACGTCAATGTCAACCTCCAAGAGTTCGTTCACGCGCCGACGCACGTCGTCGAGCGCCAGGCGGAGCTCCGTCTCGCGGTCAATGTCTAGTTCGCTGCCGGGCAGCGTCGTCATGGCCGGCAGGCGATAAGGAAAGCGGATGGTGAGCCGGCGGATGTCCCCCTCCTGCTGGAAACAACCGCGGCCGACGATCATGCCGACCAGATATGCGACATCCGCGTCGAGGTAGTCAGGTTGGTCCTGCATAGCCCTCCCCGGGCATCTAGCGCGTCTTTCGTTTTCGGTTCGGTTTCTTGAAGATCAGTAGGAACTCGTGGACGCGGTTTATTCTGAAGACCGAGGGGTAGCCGAGGGGCCTGAGGTTGTTGTATTCGTGTCGGCGGTCCCAGATTATCATGTCGTCGAAAATGAAGCCTAGGCCCTTGATGTTCCTGGCCAGGTCGCTGTGGAACGGATAGAGGATGTCCTTCTTGCGGATGTCCATCACGTTGACGATGCAATACTTCCCGGGCTTGAGGACCTCGAGCACCCGGGCAAAAACGTCGCAGAGGGCGTTGATGAAGTCCCAGTAGTCGGAGATCCGCGACAGGTCGTTCTCCGCCTGGCCGTAGTCCCGCGTCTGCTTTCCGTCGGCGGTGCGTTGCTGGCTCAGGATGTCCCAGTAGGGCGGGGAGGTGACGCAGAGGTCCACCGTTTCCGGCTCGATGAACTGGTGCAGGCGCCGCGCGTCGGCCTCGATGATACGGCACTCGTCCGTTTCCTCCGGCGAATTCATGAAGCCTTCAGCGCTGAGCCGTCGCCGCGCCAGTTCCACGTACTGCGGGTAAACCTCGAGGCCGATGCCCTTCTTGTCCTTCCGCTTGCAGGCTACGAGGGTCGAGCCGGAACCCATGAACGGATCGAGGACCACTCGCTCGTCGCTTCGGGTGAAACACTCGATCAGGCGCTCGACGAGCATCGAGGGAAACAGGGCGGGGTGGCGGAGGCGGCGCTCCTCCGGCGACTTCTCGATATCGCTCCAGATGCTTATGGAGTAACGCTGCCAGTGCTTGCCGTCGAGATCGTTGGCGCGCCTTGTGGCGCGCTTGCGCTTCGGCGGAGCCTGCGGGTAATTGGAGAGCAGCGGCTGCTTTTCCTTGGGCGGCAACGCCTCGTGCTCCTGAGCAATGCCTACCTCACACACCTACCGCCCGCATCATAGCCGCTCCAGGCCGCCCGGTCAAGCGTTGGTTCTCGCCGGTCCACCGAGGATGCGAAGGCTGGGGAGGCGGAGGGGGCTTTCACCACCGAGCACGCCGAGGACGGGGAGGGAACGGAGTCCTTGCCGCCCGGCATGGGGCGCTCTTTCGCGGGCCGAGACGGCCCGCCCACAGGGCGTGTTGGACGCGGTGGGCGCGTGACCATCCGCTTGGCCGCGCGCGGCCCCACGATCAGTGATCAGGCCGTGTCAGGCTAGCGGGTCGGGCGGGATTTCGGCGGCGAGGGGGTCGCCGTCGGAGCGCATTATCTCGAGCAGGCGGCGGTGCATCCGCCGGACGGTGGGGGCGTGGGCCTTGTCGCGAGCCAGGTTGCGGTCCTCGTGTGGGTCGTCGGCCAGGTCGTAGAGGGCGAGCATCTTGCCACGCCGGCCGTAGACGTATTTCCACCGTTCGGTGCGGAGCATTCGCGCCTGGTCGGCGCGCTGGCAAAATGCGTAGTCGCGCCACTCGACCGGACGTCCCTGGACTAGCGGGCGCATCGAGCGGCCGTGAATCCTCTGGGGGATCGCCTGGCCGAGGTAGTCGAGGATGGTCGGCATGATGTCGATCTGGCTCACCGGCTGGTCAACGACCGTGCCCGGGGGGATGACGCCCGGGAGTCGCATCGCGAGGGGAATGCGGACGAGGTCGTCGAAGAAACTGGCGATGGACTTCCCGATGCAGCCGTGGGCGCCGACCATGTCGCCGTGGTCGCTGGTGAAGACGACGAGGGTGTTGTCGGCGAGGCCGAGGGCGTCGAGGCGCTCGAGGATGCGGCCGACCTGGTCGTCAATGTACTTGACCATTCCGTGGTAGATGGCGACATATTCGCGGATGCCCTCCGGCCCGGCGAGGTCGCCGAGGCGCTTGCTGGGGCCGCGGGCGTCCCAGGGCGGCAGGTCGCGGGTGCCGTGCAACTCGATCTTGCTGCGGTCCACCATCGAGTAGTAGGGTTCGGGGGTGACCCACAGGTCGTGTGGCGGGCCCCAGGAGGCGGTGATCATGAAGTTGCGGTCGGCGTTTTCCTCGATCAGCGTGAGCACCTGGTTGGTGATCTGGGTTTCGGGGAGGAGTTCGGGGGGGACGACGGTGCGGCCGATGGTTGCGATGTAGGCCACGTGGTTGTTGGGGATTTCGTGGAAGGCCTTCCAGGCCCGGCGGATGGCCTCGATTTTCTTCACCGGGCGGCGGAGGTAGCGCCCGGGGTCCTTGTCGCTGGCGAACCGGGCGACCGGCAGATGTTTTTCGAGGAATTCCATGTAGCCGCGGGGCGACCTCGAGGCGTAGGCCCAGGACTCGTAGCCCGGGAAGTCGCCCTTGTCGCCCAGGTGCCACTTGCCGCGGTGCTTCGTCGCGTAGCCGGCGGCGTGGAGGATGCATTCGGTGTTCGGGAAGGCGTCGGGGCGCAGCGGCGGCTGCTTGCCCCTTGAACTGACGTTCAGCAGGATGCGGTGGGTGTGGGGATAGAGGCCGGTGATGATCGAGGCGCGGGAAGGGGAGCAGTAGGGGGTTACGCACGTGGCGTTTCGGAACAACACCCCCTCGCGGGCGATGCGGTCTATGTGGGGCGTCTGGATGTAGGGACTGCCGGTTATCGAGAGCGAGCGGTGGTGTTGCTCGTCGGTCATGAGGAACAACAGGTTCGGTCGGCCTTTTCGCGTTGGGGCGGTCGCGTATCTGACGCAGCCAGGCGCGGCGGCGAGAACGGCTGCGGCGCCCTTGAGGAAATCTCTGCGGTCAATCCTGCGGCTCATTCCATGCCACTCCTGAACTGAGCGGTCCAAATAGTATGGAATTCCTCCCTTGACGGCAAGCAGCCGGCGCGACGCCTCAGCACTTGGTATGGCTCGCAAGCACCTCGGGCTGGGAGCGTAGGGACTCGGCCCATTGCCTCAGTTGCTCAATCGCCTGGTTGCGCGGGCTTCTGAAGATTTTGATCACACCAGTTCACCACCTTCTCGGCGTGGGCGACAGCCTGCTGCGCATCCGCCTCGCTGTAGTAGCGCCTCGATGGCCCCGAAGGATAGGCATCCGGGTAACGTGGTGGGATGTAATACTTATCGAGTTGCATACCTGCCTCGCGCAACTCTTCGGTCACGCCGGCCTCGGGGGGAAGCGCGGCTAGCATTTCGGAGACCGAATGGCCCCAAACGACCGTGCCTCGACTCATATGGAGCGCCTTGACGGCTTTCTCGGCAGCCTGCTGTGCGGCGAAGCAGGCCCAGTCGAAGTCGCCCAGCGGGATGCTGTTGCGCGCATGCCCCAGGTCGCCCTTGGCCTGCTCCAGCCAGTCGTGGCTTCGGTTCAAGGCGCGTCCTCCTCGCTTCCG
>CAYYCI010000276.1:0-6078 GCA_964470215.1 uncultured Planctomycetota bacterium | reverse complement strand
CACAAGCCGCGCGGTTGGTGCCAGGCTTGCTTTCCCCCGGTCGCGGGGTTATGATCCCTGGCGGCTTTCAACTCGAAGGAGGCTTGCGATGTTGCGGAAGATCGCGTTCGCGGCGGTGGTGCTCGTTGGCCTTTCGCTCTGGTGCCTGGGCGGCGAGAAGATCAAGGTGGTCGTGGTCACCGGCGGCCATGGCTTCAATGCCAAGGCGTTCTACGCGCTCTTCGAGGGCTATGACGACATCGAGTTCACCCGCGCACCACAGAAGGACCATAGCGAACTCTTCGAGGACGTCTCGAACTGGCCCTACGACGTTATTGTCCTCTACAACATGACCCAGAAGATTTCGCCGAAACGACAGGCAAACTTCGTGGGGCTTCTGAAGAAGGGGGTCGGGCTGGTTGTCCTCCACCATGCCCTCGCGGCCTTCCAGGACTGGCCGGAATACAAGAAGATCGTCGGCGGCAAGTACTACCTGAAGCCCACGGTCGAGGACGGGGTGAAGCACCCCCGTTCGGGCTACAAACACGGGGTGCGCTTCAAGATCAAGGTGGCCGACCCGAAGCACCCTGTAACCGCGGGCATCGAGGACTTCGAGATACTCGACGAGACCTATCGCGGCTACGTCGTGGACCCCTCGGTCCACGTCCTCTTGACGACCGAGGAGCCGACGAGCGCGAAGGTTCTGGCCTGGGCCAAGACCTACGAGAAGGCCCGCGTGTGTTACATCCAGGGCGGCCACGACGCCCACGCCTACTCGAATCCCTCCTACCGGAAGTTCGTCGTCCAGGCCATCCGCTGGGCGGCAGGCAAGCAGTAGGGTCTGACCTATTGCCACAGTTGCTGGCGATTGGGCTTGGGCCGGCTGAGAAGGGACGACCCGCCGGCGAGCTTCAACCACAAACTCTGGCCAAGTTCACTCGCCTCGGCGTTCGGGCGTGCTTTAGCGGATGTTTGAAGGGGCGCGCCGGTTCTGATATACTGGGCGTGGCACGGAAGGGCGCCGCGCAGGACTGGCGATGAAGCGTGTGGCGGTTCTCGGTTCCACCGGCTCGATTGGCACCCAGACCCTCGAGGTGCTCGCCTCCCTGGGGCCGGATTTCGCTCTGGCGGGCATCGCCGCACACAGCCAGTGGCAACTCCTGGCCGAGCAGGTGCGCCGATTCAGGCCCCGCAGGGCCGTGCTTTCGTCCCTCGACCTGTTCCCCCGCCTGCGCGAGAAACTCGCCGGCAACTGTGTGGAACTGGCGGGCGGGCCGGGAGCGGTCGCAGGGCTGGCCGCGGCCGACGATGTGGACCTCGTGGTCAACGCGATTGTTGGTTCTTGCGGCCTGGCGCCGGCGCTGGCCGCCCTTCGGGCGGGCAAGACCCTCGCCCTGGCCAACAAGGAGTGTCTCGTAATGGCCGGGCGGCTGGTCACCCAGGCCGCGGCCGAGGCCGGCGGGCTGGTGGTGCCGGTGGATAGCGAACACTCGGCCATATTCCAGGCGCTCAGCGCTGGCCGGCGCAGCGAGGTCCGCGCGGTGTGGCTGACCGCCTCGGGCGGGCCCTTTCTCGACATGCCCCTCGAGGAACTCGAACGGGTGACCCCGAAACTGGCCCTCCAGCATCCCAGGTGGGAGATGGGGCCGAAGGTGACGATCGACTCGGCCACGATGATGAACAAGGCTCTCGAGGTCGTCGAGGCGAAATGGCTCTTCGGCCTCGAGGCCGAGCAGATACGAGTGCTGGTGCACCCCCAGGCGATTGTCCACTCGCTGGTGGAGTTCCGCGACGGCTCGACTATCGCGCAGTTGGGCCTTCCGGACATGAGGGTGCCGATTCAGTACGCGCTCACGTACCCCGAACGCCGCGAGGGCACGGTGCCGTCGGTCAACCTGGCCGAGATCGGGAGGCTGGAGTTCCGCGAGCCAGAGCTGGAGCGATTCCCTGCGCTGGAGTTGGGCTACGAGGCGGCGAAAGTGGGGGGCACGATGGGCGCCGTCCTGAACGCCGCAAACGAGGTGGCCGTCGAGGCATTCCTGGCCGGGAGGATCAAGTTCACGCAGATCGTCCGCCTGGTGGCGGACGTGATGTCGCGCCACGAGGTGGTCGCCGAGCCGGACGTCGAGGCGGTCGAGGCCGCGGACCGCTGGGCGCGACAGGAGGCTGAGGCTTGGATCATTCGCTCGAGGTGATCCGCGGGATCGTGCTGACCATCGTGGCCTTCGGCCTGATGGTAGTCATCCACGAACTGGGCCACTTCCTGGCGGCCAAACTCATCGGAGTGCGGGTCGAGCGGTTCTCGTTCGGCATGGGCCCGAAACTGCTCGGAAGGCGGCTAGGGGAAACCGAGTATATGGTCTCGGCCCTGCCCATCGGGGGCTATGTGAAAATGGCGGGCGGCGACGAGGGCGAAGAGGCCACGGGTGCGCCAGACGAGTTCGTCTCGAAGCCCCCGGGCCAGCGGGCACTGGTGCTGGCGGCAGGACCGCTCTTCAGCATTCTTTTCGGCCTGCCGGTTTTCCTAGCGATGTTCTGCGTGGGGGTTCGGACGCCGCTGGCGAAGGTCTCCCACGTGGTCATCGGCGGGCCGGCCTGGGAAGCGGGGCTGTGCTATGGCGACAAGGTCCTGAGGCTGGGCGACAGGGACATCCGCGATTTCGATGAACTCCGACTGGCCGCTCTGAGCACCCCACCCGACCAGCCGGTGCCGTTGATCGTCGAACGCGACGGCAAGAGGGTCGAACTGACGGTCGCGCGCCCGCGCGCCAAGCAGGAACTCGGCATCTTCTGTCAGTTCATCGCCACGGAGGTCCACGGCGTCGTCCCCGGCTCCCCGGCCGAAAAGGCGGGGGTGAAGCCCGGCGACCGCTTGATCAGCGTCAACGGCCACCGCCTGAAGGGCTGGTCGGACTTCCGCCGCAGGGTCCTCGCCAGCCCGGGGCGTGCGATCGAACTGGAGGTCCAGCGCGACGGGAAGCCAATGACCCTGACCGCGACCCCGGAGGCCCGCGAGGTGGCTGACCCCGGCTTCCGCATCGCCATTCCCGCCCAGGTGGGCTACATTCGTCCGGGCTTCCCTGCCGAAGGGAAACTCCGCAAAGGCGACGTTGTCACGGCGGCAAACGGCAAGCCGGTCAAAACCTGGCACGAGCTGGAGGACGCGCTGGCGGGGGCGCCCGGTCGAGCCAACCTGGAGGTCCAGCGCCAGGGCGCGAAGGCCACGGTGGAGGTCGAACTGAGGCCGGGTCAGCACCTGACCGACACGCTCGGTATCGCACCGCGGCCAGTTTACGTGGTAACCGAGGTGCGAGGCGCGACGGAGCCGCAGATTCAGCCGGGCGACGAGATAATCCGTATCGGGCGAGAGGACGTCGAGGCATCTGTCCTCCACGGCGCGCTCTACACCCCGCTCGACGACATCCTGACGGCCATCGGGGAGGCCCAGAAAGTGACCGTCCGTCGGGGCGAGGAGGAACTGGCCGTGGCCTTCAAGCCGGCGAAACGCCTCGTCGGCCAACTCGGGGTCGAGCAGCGCGTCGTCTCGACATTCGTCAAGAGGAGCCTTCTCGGTGCAATCGCCCCAGCGGCCAAAGAGACTGCCAGAGCGGCCGGCCTGGTCTATGTCGTCCTGCGCAAACTCTTCGCCGGGGACCTCAACCGCCAGAGCGTGGCAGGTCCCGTGGGAATCCTCCAGGCCACCTACATCTCGGCACAACAGGGGCTCGCACGCCTCCTGCGCCTCATCGGGCTGATCACAGTGAACATCGGGGTGCTGAACCTCCTGCCGATACCCCCGCTCGATGGGGGACGGCTGGTGTTGGTCGGCTACGAGAAGGTCCGCGGCAAGCAACCGAGCCGCCGGGTCCGCGAGGCGATCCTGACGGCGGGCTTCGTCCTCCTCCTCGGGCTGATCCTCTTCGCCACGTTCAACGACATCCAACGACTCCTCTCGTTCTGAAGGGAAACGGGCTGATGGCTGAGGACAAGAGCATCGAAGATAGGCTCAAGGAGATGATCGTCGAGCGCCTTTTCCTGTCCGTGGCGCCAGAGGAGATATCCGACGACGACCCCCTGATGGAAAAGTTCGAGATAGATTCGGTGCGCCTGTTCGAGATCGTCGTTGGCCTGGAGGAGGTCTTCGACATCTCGCTCGAGGACGACGAGTTCAGCGTCGAGCGCTTCGAGAACGTGAAGGCCATCGCCGACCTCGTCCGCGAGAAACTGGCCGAGAGGCAGCAGTAGCCGGCAATGGAGGAGCCCCTCTTCTTCCCCTCCGAGGGCTTTCGCCTCTTCGGGGTGCTCCACCTGCCCGAAGGACAGGTGCGGGAGCGCGCGCTCCTGTTCTGCCATCCTTTCGCCGAGGAACATAAACAGGGCTACCGCGTGTTCGTCGAACTGGCTCGGCGGCTGGCCAGCGCCGGCTTTCCCTGCCTGAGGTTCGACTACCGCGGCACGGGCGACAGCAGCGGCCCTTTCACCGACTTCTCGCTCGCGGGCGCGGTCCGCGACATCCAGGCAGCCGCGGCCTACCTCGTCGAGCGTTCCGGCTCCGGGCGTCTGGGACTGATCGGCCTGAGGCTCGGCGCCAGCCTCGCCTGGTGGGCAGTGGAGAATGGCCTGGAGGCCGACCGCCTGGTGCTGTGGCAGCCGGTGCTCGACGGAAAACTCTTCTATCGGCTGAACATTCGCCGGTCGCTCGTCCGCCAGATGCTCACCGCGGGCAAGGCCGCCGGGGTGCGCGAGGGGCAGGACACCGCGACCGTTGACCTCGACGGCTACGTTGCGAGCCGCGAGCTGTGTGAAGAACTCCAGCGGCTGGACCTCAGCGGCGCGACGCTCCCGGCGGCTGGGCTCCTGGTGGCGCAGTTTGCCAGGTCGAGCGAGCCGGTGGCCGAACTGCGCCCCCTCGTCGGCTCGCTGCGGGAGGGCGATTGCTTCGTGAGTTTCCCCATCGAGCCTTTCTGGAACCGACTGGGCTACGTGGACTGCTCGCCCGCCATCGAGGCCACGGCCGCCTGGTTCGACGACTGAGGCGGGTCGGGCTCACGAGACCGCGCCCTCCAGCCCCTTCTTGCTGCGGGTGTATTGGAGTTTGTGGGCGGGCAAGCGCCGCTCGAGGAACGCCCACGAGAGCTCAATGACCTCGCGCGCCTCGTCGGGGGTGAGCGTGCCAATGGTCACCATGTCCTGGTCGCGGATGGCGTTCCAGACGAACCCCAGCCCGACCGCCGGGAGCAGCCGGCCTGCCGCCAGCGGCTTGATGGTCATCACCGGCTTGGCCGCTCGCTCGATGACCCGCATCGCCCAGTCCACCTCCACCGGCATCAGGAAACCGGCAGCATTGAACAACTGGATGTAGCTTTCCACATCCGCGCCCGACTCGTCGGCAATCACCACGCTGTCGGGCAGGTGGGTCGAGAGGCCGGGGATCATTCCCCGCTCGCGGATCATCCGGGCGTAGGCATCGTATTGGCGGATGGTGCGGTTGAGCCTGTCCACGAGCGCGTCCACCATGGAACTGTGTGGGAAACAGAAGGTGGCGCCCATCTCCTTGCAGCGGTCGAGGACGGGCTCTGGCTCCGCCTCCGGCGGCCCGCCGGGCCGGATGTTGAAATGTGGCGTCACGATCAGGTGCATCTTCCGCCCCACTCGGTTCTCGGCGTCGCGAGCCGCCTCGCCCATCAGCGGGGTCAGCGGCCCCATCACCGCGTCAACGCCAGCCTCCAGGAACACGGCCATTATCTCGGCGATGCGGGAGCGGTCCATGTAGGACTTGATGAACCTGTCCTTCGCCGCGCTCGTGTGGGAGTAGCCGAAGAACCAGTTCGTGCCCACAATCAGTCGAGAGATCGAGACCCCACCGACCGTCGTGTGTGGAAAGTCCGCCATGCCGGGTGTCCTCAAAAAGCCTTCCCCTCCCTTCCGTGGCAAGCCTACAACGAGGCTCGCAGCAGGTCAAGCCACACGCCCAGTCGGCCAGGAGGCATGGCGCATGTAGGCGGGGCGTCTCGCCCCGCGTGGCGGGCGATCACCGCAGAGGTCGCGGAGACCGCGGAGGGGTCGGGGCGATTCAATTATTCCATTCTCGCTTCTGGC
>CAYYCI010000275.1:0-6092 GCA_964470215.1 uncultured Planctomycetota bacterium | reverse complement strand
GTGGCGAAGCGAATGGCCTGGGTGAGTTTGGCCTTGCGCCTGGTGGCGGGGATGCCGAGTGCCTCGGCCACGGGGCGGATGGCCTCGAGCAGGGCGTCGGGCGACTGGGCCCGCGGGCGGCGCTCGACGGCGACCGAACCCCGACGAACCGAATAGACGATCTCCTCGGCCGCGAGGACGCAGACCAGGCGGTCGAAGCCTTCGGCGAGGGAGCGTTCGAGGTCGGGAATGAGGTCGCGGGCGTGGAGCGACGGGAGGCGGCCGGCCTCGTCGGCCCACACGTCGCCGCCCTCGCGGATGCGGCCCACGCGCTCGCCGCCCGGGCCGACCAACTCGACCCGCTCGCACGAGGGGTCGGCGAGAATAGCCTCGAGGCCGATCAGGGTCGTTGAACGGAGCATCGCATTGCCTCCAGGGGAAAGTGGGAGCGGGAGTCCTTTTTCACAGCGAGACCGATATTCACATATCGCGCAGGGAGATTTAGTTTTCAACCACCCCTTGAAAACCTGATCCTGTTTGGTAGGATTTAGGCGGAGAGTCGACACAGAACGGTTCTGGGACCCTTGAATGGCTACAACACGGAGACGCGCCGTGAGACGCCCTGTTGCCACCTCGGTCCTCGCAGCGGCGATGGCGCTTCAAGCGCTCGGTGGAGATTCCGCCGGTCTGTTACAGAAGTTCCTCGACACTTCCAGGGCCTATAAGACGTTGCCGGTGGTGAAACGCACCCCGGCGTTCCACCTGGAGCCCGTGGGGAAGCGGAAAGAGTGGTACTACATCTGCGATGGCGACCGGCACATCGGGTTGATCTGGGCAGATGTGCAGTTGTTCGACAAGGAGGCGAACTACAGCGGCTCCAAGGTCGAGAACACGTGCTTCGCGGACGCAGCGAGACTGACCCTGACGATGGGGCCTTTCGAGCCCCACCGCAACAACCGCATCCCGCCCATTACCTCGCGGAAGCTCACGATCACGAAAGACAGGGGGGATTCCATCGAGTTTACGCACCAACAAATCCACTCCGAGGGCTACTCTGGGAGCATCCAGTTCCGGGTGGTGTGGGACGAGCGACTGGGTTACGTCATCTACGCCAACAGCCACTTCGTCATGCCCGAACCCAAGGAGATCGAGTTCAACAACTTGATGGCCGGATGGGTGGCCGACCTCCGCGACCGGAAAAAGCGGTGGCAGAAGACAATCCGGGGATTGGCTCCCGACCGGATCGTGTTCGTCTACCACAGCCCCGTCAACCTCCCGCGAGACGAGGTCCAGCCGGGCGGCTTCCTGGGGTTCGTGACGGAAGAGCGGATGAATCCGTTCGTCGAGCTGATCGAGACCAACGGCCCGGTCTTCTTCGCCACGTGCAGTGTGTGGTACGACCAGCACCTGGTGATGAAAGCGCCGCAGGTCAAAGAGGCCGACGGGATGTATCACGTGCGGGCCCGCTACCGGCTGCTCTCCCTGCCTGCCGCGGTCGCGCGGGAACTCGAGGCGGTGGCCGTGGACAGCACGACGCTGCCCGGGTTCCGCCGCCGCCTGACTAGGTCGTGGTTCATGCTGAACAAGGTTTGCGACTTCGAGACCTTCGTGCCTTTTGACCGGGTGTGCAACGCGGCGCTTTGGAAGCACATCGAGCCGACGACGGGAGAGGCACACTCGGGGAAGTATGCTCTGGCCCTGCGCGGACCGGGGCCGGGCAAGGTGAAGGTGGCGTCGCCGGTCGGCGGCGGCCCGCCGCTGACCCTGACCCCCGGCGCGCGTTTTCGCCTGTCGGCGTGGGTGAAGACCAAGGGGCTGACCGACGGCGGCGCGTACCTTCAAGTGAGCAGCTGGCGAGGGCCTCCTCAGGAACGCTTCACGATCGTGACCGAGCCGAAACTCGCCGGCGATCATGACTGGACCCGCCTACAACTCGAATTCGGCCCGGTGACCGGCGGCACGTCGATCAAGCTGTGCGCCGAGGGCACCGGCACCGCCTGGTTCGACGACGTGGAACTGGTGGAACTGCTGCCGTGAAGCGGGCGTGGTGACGAAGGAACTGCGAAGGAGGGAGCCGGAAGAATCGCTGCCCTGACGCGAAAGGAGCCAGACATGAAATCGCCCTTGTGCCTCGCGTTCCTCGGCTTATTGCTCGCCGCGACCCCGCTCTTTGCGGAAACCCTCACCGTGCGACCCGGGCAAAGCTTGCAGGAAGCCGCGGACAAGCTCGAGCCGGGAGACACGCTCCTGCTCGCCGAGGGAACGTACTATCAGCACCTCGAACTGAAGAAGAGCGGGGAACCGGGAAAGCCGATCACGATCAAGGCCGCCGTGCCGGGCAAGGTCATCATCACCGGGGCGATGGAGACCACACCGAAGTTCGAGCGGGTCGACGGCCCTATCTACAAGCCGGTCCCCGCATCGGTCTCGGCTACGTTTGAACCTCCGAAATTGGAACCGATCGAGGGAGCCATCTACAAGACGAAGTGGGGACCTCCGAAGAGATGGAGAGGACGCGGGACCGGCGAGGCCTGGGTGATCGCCGACGGACGAAACCTCTACAACTACTCCAGCCTCGAGGAGATGAGGAAGTGTCACTGGGGGAAGGGCAGGGAGACAACCCCTCAGGAAGGCTGGTACTACCGAGACGGCGAGATGTATATCCGCCTTCTCAACGGCGCCGACCCCAACAAGGCGAAGGTGGCCATCAGCAGGCCGGACACCACGATTCTGGTGGACATCAAGGGCCAGGAGCACATTGTGCTGGAAGGGCTGCGCTTTGAGGTAGCGCCAAGCCACGCCATCCGCCTGGGGGTTCGCCTGCGCCCGCGTGTCGGCTGGACGGTTTGCAGGCACATCGTGATTCGGGACTGCTACTTCCTCGGTTCCTGGCAAGCAATCGTGGGGCAGAATGTCCGGGTGGACCGTCCGGGCGGGGCGGTGGAGTTCGGACCGGACCACGTCACCCTCGAGCACTGCCAGTTCAGCAACTACCCGACCTACGACTGGCTCCATTATTCGATGCACCACGAGCAACCGGCGTGGCGCGCGATGTACCATAGCTGCCTCGGTGGGAACGCGATCCTGCCCGGAGGGAACGTGACCGCCTGGAAGATAAGGCACTGCTACATTCACGACACATATGATGGGATCGGTGTCGCGACCACAGGCGAGAAGGGCAGGGGCAATCCGGCTCTGCACCACGAATACGCCTACAACCTGCTGCACCGCTGCGCGGACGACAACATCGAATTCGACGCCATCGAGTATGCAGGCGTGCGCGCGCACCACAACGTCATCCTCGAGGGGCAATGCCTCCTGGGCCTCTCGCCGGTACAGAAAGGCGGCGTGACCATTGAACACAACATCGTCTATGCCTCTCCCGAGTACGGCATCCCCTGGTCGGTGATCTTCAAGTTCAGCACCCCCTCGTCCAGCGCGTTCTGGCGAGGCGGGTTCCACCCCCTGAGCGGCATCGCTATAAGGAATAACACCCTCATCAACGCCAAGAGCGGCGTCTCGTGGGGCACGAGCCCCAGGCACGGGAAGTATTTCAAGGACGACAACGTTGTTGCGAACAACATCATCTACGCCCGCGACTGGAACTTCTGTAGCGGCCTGCCGTGGTACGAGGGGCTGAGGGTGGAGAAGAGCAACCTGTGCGTCGGGCCGGCGATCCAGGCCGGCAAGCCCAAGCACGCGCCGCCTGGGGTGCTCTGGAGCCGCAAGAAAGAGCCGTTCGTGAAGAAGGACACGTATTTCTGCGACGTCATGCCCCCCACGATTCCCGGCCTCATCCCGAAAGAGGAGATTGGCGAGGAGAAGGAAATCATCCGCGTGAGTTTTTCCGTCACCGAGGACTACATTCGGGCGGCCATCGAGGAATGCGGCTTCGACGAGGCCGACTACAAAGACCTCCACAAGAAGGTCGGGGCGGCCCCGCAGGGAACGAAGTGGGAGTTCCCGCGTCCAGGCCCCCGCTGGGCCGTCGGCGACTTGGCCTTGTTCCACCCTCCGTTCCCGCCGTCGCTCGACCCGTGGTGGGTCGGGTTTGCCGACAAGCCAAGCGATGCAAAGACGGTCAAGATCAGACCCTGGCGAGGCAAATTCTACAAGAAGTTCCAGAACTCCGGTGACAGTTCTGATCCGAAGTGATCCAGAAAGGGACCTGTCGTGCGTTGCCGGCGCGAGGTAGTTGGCGCGAATTCGCGCGCGCTGGAGGCCGCGATCATCTGCGCGCTACTGCTGAGCGCCGGCGCCGTGCGCGGCGAAAACCGTTGGCAAGCCCTGTACGACGTGCGGATCGAGAACGTGACCCTCACCCCGCGCGACGCGCGGACCGCGACCATCACGTTCGACATTTCCTGGCAGAACTCCTGGCGCGACAAGACTAACCACGACGCGGCATGGGTGTTCTTCAAGGTCCGGGCTGCTGGCGCCACGGAGTGGCAGCATGTGAGGCTAGCGGCGGACAAAGTGCTCAACCCGGCGGGCTACGGTCAGGCAGGTGGGACGCCGCTGGACTTCATCGTGCCAGACGGCGACGACGGGTTCACCGGCATGTTCCTGCGGCGGGCGGCGGAGGGCAAGGGCGCGTTGTCGGCGCGCGGCGTCACGGCCATCTGGGATCTGAGAGCCGCTAGAGGCATTCCGAAGGACCTGAAGGGGGTGACCGTACGCCCCTTCGCGATCCAGATGGTGTATGTGGCCGAGGGGCCCTTCTACCTGGGCTCGGGCGGGGCGGAGCTGAATGGATTCTACAAGTACACCGACGGCACCCAGGCCACCCTGCCGTACCGGGTGACGAGCGCCGGCGCGATCCCGACCGGCTGCCGGGAGGGCCGGCTTTGGGTAAGGATGAGGGAGGGGGACATGCCGGAGGACGGCGGCGAGGTCCCGGCGTCCTTTCCCAACGGCTACCCCGCCTTCTACTGCATGAAGTACCCCATCACGATGGTTCAGTACGCCGAGTTTCTGAACACGCTGCCCCCGGCGGAGGCTGCGGCGCGATATCCCGGACCTCCCTGGAAACGCGCCGGAGAACCTCCGAATTGCACCTATTCGGCGGAAGAGACGGGGGGCCGGAACCGAGGTCCCGGGGCCCACGGGCTCTCCTGGGCCGACGGGGCGGCCTTCGCGGCCTGGGCGTGCTTGCGCCCCATGACCGAGCTGGAACTCGAAAAGGTCTTGCGCGGGCCGCGCGAGCCGGTGCCAGACGAAGTCGGCTCGTCATATTGGAAGGTCGGCGGTTTTGACACATGGGACTGGCACGCCTTCAAGCTGGAAGCGCAGTGCGAGCGCACAGTAACGGTCGGCAACGCCAAGGGACGCGGGTTCAAGGGCACGCACGGCCGCGGCACGACGGCCCTGCCCGCGGATTGGCCGCAGGAGGATGCCGTCGGCGCCGGGATGCGCTGTAGTTGGTATACCCCCACCTACCCTCGAGACCTGAGCCTGCCCCCTGGTTTTGTTGGCTCGCTGGGCCTGGACCTGCCGCGGACGCGCACGTCGGACCGCCTGCACGCAGCATTCGTCGACCCCCATCGGCATCCATACCACAAATGGCGGGGCGTGCGCACGGCGCCGAAGGGAGTGGGGCCGTAATCGTCGAAGGACGTTTTCGGTTGAACATCTTAGCCTCGATTTCCCAGATGTGCAGCGAACGGGTGATCGTAGAATGCGTCTAACTACGGTGTGGGGGCACGATTCTCCCGATCAAGCCACTGGACGGAGCTGCACCGAATGGGTGAGACAGGCGGGGAGCTGGGACACCCCACGCCGTCTGGTGGCGAAGGTGGCATGGCATGCGGGGGAACTGTTCCCCCGTGTGGGATTCATCGTGACCAACCTCCGCCTGCGGTCGAAGAACGTGACCCAGTTCTACAACCAGCGCGGGACCGCGGAGCAGTGGATCAAGGAGGGGAAGAACACCATCGCGTGGACGCGTTTGTCGTGGTCCCCAGATTATTCGCAAACACGACCAGACCATCGCGGCGACCCTCCTGTCGGAAGAGACCCAGACGCTGACCTGGAGCATGACGTTCGGCACATGGAGGAACCACGGCGCCAAATGGCAAACATCGGATTCAAACCTCTGGCAGTGAGCAAGTCGT
>CAYYCI010000274.1:0-6095 GCA_964470215.1 uncultured Planctomycetota bacterium | reverse complement strand
AACGCGGGGCGGGACGCCCCGCCTACAGGGCACCGTCTGGAAAGGTCAATCATGGCTTGTAGGCGGGCCGTCTCGGCCCGCGTGGTGGGCCGTCTCGGCCCGCGTGGTGGGCCGATGATCCGCGGCGCCGCAGGCGCATCTGTGAGCTGGCCTGTCGAGTCGAGCTTCTTCGGGGGGGGCCGCTTGGCGTACGGGTTTGCACGCGCTACCTGGTGGCACAGGTACGAGGAAGCCGGAAATGAGGGCGGAGCGAGGCGCGTGGGCTTTGGCACGCTTTTTGCACCGCAAACAACTGCCAGGCGAGAAGGAAAAGAATGCCTTGGCTGACACCCGACCCCGGCTCCTCGCACCGAAACGCCGCAGGGCGAACGCCTCGCGCTCTCTGGGCAAAGCATTCTTTTCCTTCTCGCCTGCATTAGGAACCCACGGTGCACAAAAGCGTGCCAAAGCCCACGCGCCCAGGTCTATTTGGAGGCCAACCACGGGCTTGCTGCACAGTCTCAGGCTTTCCAGTTCACAATCCCGGTGGCACAGGCTTTCCAGTTCACAATCCCGGTGGCACAGGCTTTCCAGCCTGTGGTCGCTGGGCGGGACGCCCCGCCTACAGGGCGGTGCTGAGACTCATCGCTGGCAACCCGGCGGCAAAGGACCCGGGAACCACCGGGAGCCAGGGGCAAGGCTGAAGGGGTGGAAGGCTTGAAGGTTGCGGATTTCGACTACGATCTGCCGCGCGAACTGATCGCGCAGCATCCTCTCCCCCAGCGCGACCTTTCCCGCATGATGGTCCTGCACCGCGCCTCGCGCCGGATAGAGCACCGCCGTTTCCGCGACCTGCCCGAGTATCTCGAACCCGGCGACCTTCTGGTTCTCAACGACACCCGGGTCATCCCCGCCCGCCTGGTGGGCACAAGGGACACCGGCGGGCGGGTGGAGATTCTGCTCATCCGTCCCGAAGAGGAAGCCTGGCGCGCGATGCTCAGGTCCCGCGGGCGTCTCCGTCCGGGAGAACCCCTATCGCTTGAAGGCGGAGCGCTCATCTGCCAATTTCTTGAACGTTTGCCCGATGGCGAGGCGCTCGTCGCCTTCGATATGCCGAGCGAAGAACTCCTGGCCAGGCTGGAGGAGGTCGGGCGGGCGCCGCTGCCGCCATACATAAAGCGCCCGAGGGACCACGACCCCGACGCACTCGCGGACAAGGAACGCTACCAGACGGTTTACGCGCGCCGGCCGGGCGCCGTGGCCGCGCCGACCGCGGGGCTCCATTTCACTGACCGCCTGCTTGCGGCCCTCGAGGCCAGGGGCATCCGGCGCACGACCGTGACGCTCCACGTCGGGCCGGGAACCTTCAAGCCAGTGAGGACCGAGCGGGTGGAAGACCACCAGATGCATTCCGAGCGGTTCGAGTTGCCCGAGGCCGCCGCGCGGGCCGTCGAGGAAGCCCGGCGAGCCGACCGGCGAGTGGTGGCGGTGGGAACCACTTCGACGCGCGTTCTGGAGGCGGTCGGCCGCGCGGGCGAACTCTCGCCTCGCGCGGGGTGGACCGATCTTTTCATCTACCCGGGCTTCGAGTTTCGCTTGACGGATGCCCTTGTCACGAACTTCCACCTGCCTCGCTCGACCCTCCTGATGCTCGTGGCGGCTTTTGCCGGCCGGGAATTCATCCTCGAGGCCTACGAGGAAGCCAAGCGCCTGCGCTACCGCTTCTACAGTTATGGCGACGCGATGTTGATCCTGTAACCTGGCAGTGCCGGGGGATGCACTCGGTGGGCGGGTCAAGCGCGTCCCGGCCTCTTGAACTGGAAGGGCTGGAAGAAACGAGACTGTGAGCGAAGCGGCGTGTGGGCGCTGGAGTTGGCTGTGGCGCGTGGGCTTCGGCACGCTTTTTGCACCGCAATCAGTTGCCAGGCGAGAAGGAAAGGGATGCACTGGCTGTCTGCCAACCTCGACTCGTCGCTCCCGACCGCCGCCCACTGAACGCTTTGTGTCCTCTCGGGAAAGCATCCTTTTCCTTCTCGCCTGCGTTAGGAAGCCACGGTGCAGAAAAGCGTGCCGAAGCCCAGGCGCCCCAGATCATCCTTGACGGCGCTGGCGCGGCGCGCAATAATCACGGCGTTCCGCAAGCAACGATTTTGAGGAGGCAGCGCCGTGGGGAAACGCCGACCGACAACGCGCCGCATCGGTATCCTGACCGGCGGTGGCGACTGTCCGGGGCTGAACGCCGTGATCCGAGCCGTGGCCAAGACGGCCATGAACGTCTATGGCATCGAGGTCATAGGCATTCGGGACGCGTTCCGGGGCTTCGTCGAGGGCGACGCCACTCCGCTCTCTTACCTCGACGTTTCCGGCATCCTCACCCAGGGCGGCACAATCCTCGGCACCTCGAACAAGCACAACCCCTTCCACTTCCCAGTGGTGCGCGGAGGGAAACGGGTTTTCCGGAACATGTCGCGCTCGGTGTTGGCCAACGCGCGGAAGTGGAAACTCGATGCCGTGGTCCTCATCGGTGGCGACGGCACGATGAGCGTGGGCAGCCGCCTGGCGAAACTCGGCCTGCCGGTCGTCGGTGTGCCCAAGACCATTGACAACGACCTGGCAGAGACGGACCTGACTTTCGGCTTCGACACCGCTGTCTCGGTTGTCACCGAGGCCATTGACCGCATCCACTCGACCGCCATGAGCCACCACCGCGTGATGGTGATCGAGACGATGGGGCGTTATGCCGGTTGGATCGCGCTCTACGCGGGGGTGGCCGGTGGCGCCGACGTGATCTTGATTCCCGAACTGCCCTACGACCTCGAGAAGGTGATCGAGCCACTGAAGGCCCGCAGCAAGGTGGGCAAGCGCTTCAGCATCGTGGCGGTGGCCGAGGGCGCCAGGCCCAGGCGCGGCTCGATGGTCGTCGAGCGGGTGGTGACCGACAGCCACGACCCGATCCGCCTCGGGGGGGTCGGCGCCAAGTTAGCCCACGACATCGAGGACGCCACGGGCCTGGAGACCCGCTACACCATCCTGGGCCATCTCCAGAGGGGCGGCACGCCCACCGCCTTCGACCGCGTGCTCGCCACCAGGTTCGGCCACCACGCCCTTGAACTCGTCGTCAAGGGGCGTTTCGGGCGCATGGTGTGTCTGAAGGGCCAGGACGTGAAGTCCGTGCCGATTGCCCGAGCGGTGGCGCGACTGAAACTGGTTCCGCGGAGCCATCCGCTGATCAAGGTCGCAAAAGCCGTGGGCACCTCGTTTGGTGTTTGAAATAGCGCCGGCCTCCACTATAATTGGCGTAGGGGCGGCAGGCCGTTTGCCAAGGAGAACATCATGAAGAGGTCGCGAGTTCACAGGATGGCTCTGGCATGGGCGCTGGCAACCGCGGTTGGCTGCGCGGCGGCGCGAGCGGCGCAGCCGGTGCTCCTGGCCCGGGGTTGCGCCCCGAACATCAACGCGCTGCTCCAGAAGGTCGGGCGTCTGGCCGAGAAGTTCGCGCCGGGTTCCGGAGCGCAGTTCGCCGCACAGGTCGGCGGGTTCATCCGCTCACCCATGTGGGCGGGCGTGGATTGGGGAAAGCCGGCCACGATCGTCCTCCTGGGTGGTAAGGCCTTCGGCAAGACCGAGCCCGTGCCCGTGATGGTTCTTCCGCTGGCCGACCCGCAGGCCTGGCAGCAGGCCCATCCGCCCAACGCTCCGATGCCGATGCACTTCAAGATCACGGGGAACCAGGTCGTGGTCGCCCAGGAGAAGGCGGCGGTGGGCGTCATCGGGCCACAACTGCTGGCTCTCTATAGCAAGGCGCCCAAACTGGCCGCGGGCACGGACCTCTACGGCACCATCTACATCGGGCGGCTGATCGCCGAGTATCGCCCGGAGATCGAACAGGCCATCGGAGAACTGAAAGAGAAGACGGCCAATCAGCCCATGGTGGGGCCGGCCGCCATGATGGACAAGTTCGTCCGCGCAGCGCTGCCGCTAGCCAACATGGCCGGCAAGCAACTCCGACGGCTCACCCTGACCATAACGCTAAACAACGACGACGTGGAGATCGCCGGGCGGGTCTACGCCGAGCCGGACACCGAACTGGCCACCCTCTTCAATGGCCAGCCGAAGGAAATGACCGACCTGGCGAAGTTCCTCCCCGCCGAGACGGTCTTCGCAGGCGCAGGGAAACTCGACATCCAGAAAGTCAAGCCCCTCCTGGAGGCCGCCTTGGCCACCCTCGCCGAACCCCTCGGCCTCACACAGGAGGCCATGGCCAAGGTCCGCAAACTTGTCCTCGAGAGCGGCCAGACGGGCGAGAGCGCCGGCTGCGTCGCCGCCGGCCCCACCCACCCAGGCATGCAGATCGTGGCGGTTCACAGACTTGCCGACGCCGCCCAGTTCCGCGAGGGGATCAAGGCTTCGGTAGAGTTCATCGCGGGCGGGCCATTCGCCGGAATGCTCAAGGGCATGGGCATGCAGATGACCGTGGACCACAAGCCCAACGCCCGGCAGTACAAGGGCATCCCCGTTGACCGCTTCACCATAACCACCGGCCCGGCTCCCGGCACGCAGCCCAATCCGATGATGGGCCAGCCGACCACCCAGGTCATAGAGATCGCGGTGGTTGGCAACTACGCGGTCATGAGCCAGAACAACCCTGGCGGCGACCTCCTCAACTCGACCCTCGATCGGGTCAAGGGCGAGGCAGGTGGCCCGACCCTGGCCACCAGCGCCCCGTTCAAGGCCGCCTGTGCCGTGGCGCCCAAGGACGCCAGCCTGGTCTTCCACGTTTGCTTCAACGGCTTTATGGCCAAGATGATGGAACAGGTCGCTCAACAGCAGCCTGCCGTGGCCATGATGTTCGGCGCGCTCTTCAAGGCAGAGCCGAACGAGCAGCCGTTCACCGGCTACATGCGATTCGACCAGGGCCGTCTCGACTACGCGCTGCGCATCCCCCACCAGCCCATCGTGGCGATGGTCAATCGCATCAAGGCGGCCATGCAGCAACGCAGGCAGCCCGGGCCTGGTCAGCAGGGAGCGCGACCGCAGCCCGACGACGACTTCTAGCGCCCGCGCTTGCCTCGAAGCCCCACACGTCTCCTCGCGAGGCCCCCGCGCCGTGGAAGACCTCGTCCTCACCCTCGAGGGCATATCGAAGAGTTACGCAGGCCGCCGGGTCGTCCACAACGTCACCTTCTCCGAGCGCAGGGGCCAGATCGTCGGGCTCGTGGGCCCGAACGGCGCGGGCAAGACCACCCTCATCAGAATCGTCATGGGCATCCTCGCCCCCGAGGAGGGGCGGCTCGAGGTCCTCGGGACCGCTGACCCGGCCGAAATCCGCCAACGGGTGGGCTACTTACCCGAAGAGCGCGGCCTCTACCAGAAAGAGTCGGTCCGCGCGGTGCTTCGCTACCTGGCGGCGCTCAAGGGCGTCGATCGCCGCAGCGCCGACCGCCGCGCCGCCGCCTGGCTCGAGAGGCTCGGCATACCGGGGGTCGAGGACCGGCAGGTCCGCGAACTCTCGCGAGGGATGCAGCAAAAGGTCCAGTTCGTCGCGGCGGTGATCCACGAACCGGAACTCCTCCTGCTCGACGAACCTTTCAGCGGCCTGGACCCCGTCTCGCGTCAGGCGCTTCGCGCGGTCTTGCGCGAACTCGCCGCGGGCGGGAAGACCATCCTTCTGTCTTCCCACGAGATGGCCGAGGTCGAACTCTTGTGCCCCGAGGTGGTCATGATCAACCTGGGACGGGTCGTCAGAGCCGGCTCGGTGGACGCGATAAAGCGGGAGTTCGGCGAACGCGCCCTCTTGGTAAAGGCCACGGGCGATTTATCAGGGCTCCCGGGGGTCGAGCGGGTGGAGCCGGACAACGACCTGACGAAAGTCGTCCTCGCCGAGGGGTGCGATCAAGGCGAATTCCTCCTCCAGGCCCAGGCGAGCGGGGTTCGCTTTGACCATTTCCAGGTCGCGCTGCCCTCGCTCGAGGACGTCTTCGTCCGCCTGGTCAAGGAAGCCGCGGAGCCGCGAGAGACCGACTGAGGGAACACAGGCTGGAAAGCCTGAGACTATGAAGGGAACCCGCGCGTGGTCTTGAAGGAGGCCGGGGCTGTGGGCTTTGGCACGCTTTTGT
>CAYYCI010000273.1:0-6128 GCA_964470215.1 uncultured Planctomycetota bacterium | reverse complement strand
GACGACGCGGGCCGAGACGGCCTGCCTGCATGTGGTCTGCCTCGGCGGGTGTTGGTCGAGTTGTAGGCAGGCCGTCACGGCCCGCCGGGAACGGGCGTGGCGACGCCGTGCTCCTACAAACGCCGCGCGCGGGGCCGGGACGCCCCGGCCACAGTCTTGTTTCAACGCGGAGGAGGCAGAGGGACCCCAGAGGTCACGATGGGCCAGCTCCCATCAACCCACTGACTTCGCATCATCCAACCCTGTCGGTGTGGGTCCCTGTGCCTGCCCGTGCGCACCGGCGTTCATCGGTGGCAGATTCCCCTCTGGCATCGCGCCCGGCGCCCCAACACCGGTTGCCGCGCGCGGGGCAAAACCACATAATAACCGCCACAGGCCCGGAGCAATCTCCTTGGAGAAGGAGGAAGGAATGGAGCCGAAGCCAAGCCGACGCGATTTTCTGGCGGCCGCCGGCGGAACCCTCTCGCTGGTGGCTCGCCAGGCCGCCGGGGCCGCGCCCCTGCCCGAGCGCCCCAACATGGTCTTCATCCTGGCCGATGACCTGGCAATGGGCGACCTCGGTTGCTACGGCCAGAAACTCATCAAGACCCCGAACATGGACCGCATGGCCGCCCAGGGCACGCGCTTCACCCAGGCCTACTGCGGCAGCAGCGTGTGCGCTCCCTCGCGGGCGTCCCTGATGACTGGCCTGCACATGGGCCACTGCCCCATCCGCGCCAACCGCGAGGTCCGCCCCGAAGGCCAGATGCCCCTGCCCCCGGGCACGATCACCGTCGCCCAACTCCTCAAGCGAGCCGGCTACGCCACCGCCTGCATGGGAAAGTGGGGCATGGGAATGTTCCACACCTCGGGAAGTCCCCTGAAGGTCGGCTTCGACCACTTCTACGGCTACAACTGCCAGCGCCACGCCCACAGTTACTTCCCTTCCTACCTCTACAACGACGACAAGCGCTTCTCCCTCAAGCCACGAACCTATGCCCAGGAACTCATCCAGCGGGATGTCGAGCGATGGGTCCGCTCGGTCAAGGACAGGCCATTCTTCCTCTTCTACGCGGTCACCCTGCCCCACGGGCGATTCGAGATTGACGACCTCGGCGAATACGAGAACCGGCAAGGCTGGTCGAAACTCCAGAAAACCTACGCCGCAATGGTCACCAGGCTCGACAGCGATATCGGACGGCTCCTCAGGCTGCTCAAGGAACTGGGCCTCGAGAGGAAGACCCTCGTGATGCTGGCCGGGGACAACGGCTCGTCCTTCTCGCCCAACTCGCCTATCGGCCGCCTATTCGACCAGGCGATGGGCGGGAGGCTCCGCGGCTTCAAGCGCTCGATGTACGAGGGCGGACTGCGCCAGGCCGCCCTCGCATGGTGGCCGGGACAGATCCCGGCCGGCCGAGTGTGTGACGAGCCGTGGGCCTTCTGGGACTTCCTCCCCACCGCGGTCGAACTGGCGGGCGCGAAACTGCCCCCGGGCTTCAAGCCCGACGGCTTCTCACTTGTCGAGATGCTTCGCGGCGGCCACGCCCCCAGGCGGGAATACTTCTACTGGGAACTCCACGAGGGACGTTCAATCCAGGCCGTCCGATTCGGCCAATGGAAGGCCGTCAAAAACGGACCATCGGCGCCCGTGGAACTCTACAACCTCGAGGATGACCCGGGGGAGAGAAACAACCTGGCCGCCAAGCGCCCTGACCTCGTGGCCAAGGCCATGGCATTGATGAAAAAGGCCCGCACCGCCGACCCCAACTGGCCTCTGCGCGAGAGGCGGCGCAGGAAACCCGCGAGCCAGAAGCCCAACCGAAAGCCTAAGTGATGCCACGAGGGGGTCGCTGCGGGCGGCCTCCCTACTTGTAGTAGGCGACCATCTCGTCGCAGGTTTTGATTTTGACCTTGGGGGCGTTGCCTGCCTGGCCGAAGGCGATCATCCTCTCCTTGCAGACCTCTTTCATGGCCTCGCGGGCAGGGCCGAGGTACTTGCGGGGGTCGAACTCGGCGGGCTTTTCGGCCATGACCTTGCGAATCGCGCCCGTGATGGCCAGGCGGTTGTCGGTGTCTATGTTGACCTTGCGGACGCCGTGTTTTATCCCGCGCTGGACCTCCTCGATCGGCACGCCGTA
Source organism: uncultured Planctomycetota bacterium (assembly GCA_964470215.1). GTDB lineage: Bacteria > Planctomycetota > PUPC01 > DSUN01 > DSUN01 > CAYYCI01. Next base: position 4,011 of record CAYYCI010000273.1, on the reverse strand, counting down.
GGTTTTCTGGAGGTTGCCGCCGTACTTGTTGATTATCTCGACCAGTTCCTTCGGCACGGCGGACGAGCCGTGCATGACCAGGTGGTTGTTGGGAAGGCGGCGGTGGATCTCCTCGATGACGTCCATCGCGAGGATGTCGCCTGTGGGCTTTCGGGTGAACTTGTATGCCCCGTGGCTTGTGCCAATGGCCACCGCGAGGGCGTCCACGCCCGTCTCGGCGACGAATTGCTCGGCCTGGTCGGGGTCGGTGAGGAGTTGTTCGCGGGTCATGGTGCCCTCGGCGCCGTGGCCGTCCTCCTTGTCGCCGCGGCCGGTCTCGAGGGAGCCGAGGCATCCGAGTTCGCCCTCGACGGTCACGCCGCGTGCGTGGGCGGCCTCGACGACCTTCTTGGTCACGGCGACGTTGTAGTCGTAGGTGGCGGGGGTCTTGCCGTCTTCCTCCAGCGAGCCGTCAATCATAACTGAGGTGAAGCCCTGCTCGATGGCGCTCATGCACGTCTCGTAGGAGTTGCCGTGGTCCTGGTGCATGGCCATCGGGATGTGGGGGTAGAGTTCGGCGGCCGCCAGGATGAGGTGGCGGAGGTAGGCGTCGTTGGTGTATTTCCGCGCGCCGCGCGAGGCCTGGACGATGACCGGGGATTCGGTCTCCTCGGCGGCCATCATGATGGCCTGGATTTGCTCCATGTTGTTGACGTTGAAAGCGGCGAGGCCGTAGTCGTTCTCTGCCGCGTGGTCGAGCAACACTCTCATTGGCACCAGAGCCATTAGCAAAACTCCTTTTCCTCTTGGGGCGTCGGGACGGTGGCCCGGCCCAGGTTAGGCCATATTTTGGCAGAAACTGCCCCTCGGCGCAAACGCTAAACTTGTCAGGCGCCCAGGAGGTCGAGCAACTGGTCTTTGTGTGGGCCGAGGCTCTCGGCCAGCGTGGCGAGGGCCTCCTTGCGCAACTGGGCGGCGCGGCTCTCGCTCACGCCCAACACCAGCCCTATCTGCGCGAGTTTCAGGCGCTCGAAGTAATAGAGGAGGAGGGTGTAGCGCTGCTTGTCGGGCAGCGCGCGGATGGCCTCGTGGAGCAGGGCGCGGGCCTCCTCGGCCACCAGTTCGGCCACGGGGTCGGCGCGTCCGTCCTCGAGGGCAGGAGAAAGGGAGCGCGAGCCGGGGCTCGGGCCGGCCTCGAGGGAGGTGGGGGCGGGGCTGGCCTTATGGCGCCGGACCTCGGCCACCCTGGGCACTGGAATGCCCAGCGCGGCGGCCAGTTCCTCGTCGCAAGGCTCGCGTGCCAGCGCCTCGCGTAACTCCTCGGCCGCCCGGCGCAATCGCTGCGCCCGGATCCTGAGGGCCTCGGGTCGCCAGTCGAATGCTCGCTGGTCGTCGTGCATGGCCCAGGTGATGCGCCAGACGCAATAAGTCGAGAGGCTCACCCCGCGGCCCGGGTCGTAGGCGTCGAGAGCGTGGAGTAGGCCGAGGAGGCCTGCCTGGACGAGGTCGCGGGGGTCGGGCTTTCCGCCCATCTGCCAGCGGAGGCGTTGGGCAACGACCTTGACGAGTGGCATGAAGCGCTCGACCAGGCGCTCGCGCAGGGCGGGGTTGCCGCTGGCGCGGAACTGGCGCCAGAGGGCATCGAGGTCGTCGGACTGGGCGCTCACGAGGGTGCTCCGGCGGGGGCTGGGCGGGCGCTAGTCCTCGAAGTCGGCGAACATCCGCTGGCGTTCGTCGAGGCCGTAGCCGAGGGCGCGGGTGTAGACGAGGCCGTGGACCAGTTCCCGGCGGGTCTTGGGCCTGAGGCGGAAGCCGACCAGGTCGCGCAGCCCGCCGCGCCCCGTCTCGAAGACGAACTCCGCTATCCAGTCGTGGAGGTCGCGCGTGAGCCGCACCTCGAACTCGTCGGTGTCCTCGAATTCCCCGTTGTCCTCGCTCTCGAACTCCGCGCGCAGCCCCACCCGCCACTTGCGACTCAGGTGGTAGATGACTTCCGCGCCGAAACGGTTCGAGAGGTTGGCCAGGTAGCGGTGGGTAACGAGCAATTGCCACTTGCGGCTGGTCGTTAGCAACAGACCAGTGGTCATGTCCACGTTTCCGATCTCGGTGTCCAGCGGGTCGGAGAAGCGATAAAGGAAACTGTTGTAGAACTTCACCCCGGAAATGGGGCTGAAGCGGGTCTCCAGCTCGAAGTTCGACCACGAGGTGCCGAAGTTGTCGCGGTCCTCGCGCGGGTAGAAGTCAATACTGGCGTCGAGGTCCAGGAGGTCCACTACGCGGCCGTCGCGGTGGGTCTGCCAACGGTTCCTCAGCCCGAGGTTGACCACCCGCACCGGCCAGACCGTGTCCACATCCCCGAAGGCCAGCCCCACAGTGTGGTAGGGTCGGTAGGGCAACCAGGGCCACGGGAAGCCGTAGTTCCGGACCGGCTGGAGGAAGTCCGGGCCCTCGACCATTATGAGTTCGTCGGGGGTCAGGGTCGGCTTTTCGATGTTGAGCACGCGAACCTCGGGGGTGATGATGTGGCGGAGGCCGTCGATCTGGAGGAGCGGCTGGTCCACCCGCACGTCGTCCCACGCGCGCCACAGTTGGGTCGAAATCCTGCCTCCGTAGACGAACATCCCGCGCCAGTGGCCCGAGGTGTCCGTCAGGGTTTCCTCGTACCAGGTCTGGCGGGTGCCGACGAAGGGCTCTACCTCGAGAATCCAGAGGCTGAATGGCAGGGAGAGTTGGTGGTAGGTGTCGAAGCGCCAGAAGCGGCGGTCGTCGGAGAGGAACTCCTGCATGGTCGAGGTGGCGGCGAACCAGTCCTCGCGCAGCGACTCGTCGGCCAGGTAGTAGTAGTTCCAGCGCCGCCTGCGGGCCAGGTAACTGGCGTCGGTCGGCAGTTCCCCAGGGGCAAGGCGCAACTCCGAGAGCCGACGCCGCACACGGGCTATCTCGATGTGGCCGGTATAGAGCAGGTTGCCCCAAAGAGGGAACGAGAAGACGTTGGCCCCTATCTGGGGCTGGTACTCGGTCACGTCGAGCCACTCGTTCTCGCGCCACTTGTAGTGGAAATAGAGGGCGAACGGCCCGCGGGCATATTTCAGGTAGATGCGGTTTTCGATCGGTTTCTCGCGCTCAAACTCATCCTCGAAGAACTCGTAGCGGAACCCCGCGTCGGAGTAGCGCTGGAACTCGATGTCGAACTCGAGGCCCTCGGGCAGGTCCTGGGAGTGGATGAACTTGAGCCGCCAGCGATCGCGTTTGCCCAGTTCGAACTCGTCCTGGTCCTTGCCGTCGTCGGCGGTCACGCGGTAGCCGCTTATCTCTCCCCACAGTGGCTTGCGGCCGAGGACCCCGCGGGGCTCCCCTTCCAGCTCGTAACGGAAGGCGCCGCCGTAGGCCGCCCCGCGGTCCGAATAGTAGTCGAGCCGCACCCCGACCTCGGTGTCGAGTTTCGGGCTGATGAAACTGCTAGGCAGTTTGTATGTGACCTCGCTGAGGACATAGGTGCCCAGGCGGCTGCTCGAGCCGACGTCGAAACGGACATCCGGCCAGCGCCAGCCCAACGGGATGCTCAACCTCGGCCAGTAGATCGGCGGCACCCACAGGGGCGGGAGCGACACCCCACGCACATAGTAGCCCACGTCCTTGACGATCAGGCGCTCGTCGCTTATCAGTTCGACCTCGCTGGCGCGGAAGAAGGTGTGGGGCTCGGCAAACGTGCACGGCGACAACACCACCCCACCCCGCGCCTTGAAGTGCTTGAGGTCCATCTGGAGGACCTCCTCGGCGCGAATGTGCCACGGCACCGCGTCCGGGCGCTCGTTCCAGCGGACGTCCGCCCTGAAGAGGAACCCGCGGTCAATGGTCTGGCGTTCCTGGCCGGTTTCGGGGTCGGTGGTCTTGGTCCAATGTACGTACGCCCTCTGGGCTCGCATGCTGCTCTTGCCCGTGCGGTAGATGACGTTGCCCTCGAGGTAGGCCTCGCGGTCCCTCTCCCAGATGACCGCGGCATCGGCGGAGATGACGACGTTGCCCCTCCGC
>CAYYCI010000272.1:4763-6129 GCA_964470215.1 uncultured Planctomycetota bacterium | reverse complement strand
GTTGGATGCTCCGCGCGCAACACTGGAAGCTGCAACACTGGAAGCTGGTGGCACAGGCTTTCTTGCCTGTGCCCGGACGGGGGCGAGACGCCCCGCCCACAATGTTGGATGCTCCGCGCGCAACACTGGAAGCTGGTGGCACAGGCTTTCCAGCCTGTGGCCGGCCGCGGGGCGAGACGCCCCGCCTACAAGAGGGGCCGGCCGCGGGGCGAGACGCCCCGCCTACAAGAGGGGCGGGACGCGGGGCGCAGAGGCCCCCCGCAGCGCGGTGCTTTTGCTTTCACCGCGTGGGGTTCGAGAGAGGATTGGGGGGTCTTAGGCCGCGATCGACAACCTTGACAGTCCGCGCGCGGCGGGGCTATAATTGCCCTCAGGATGGCGACAACGGTTTTCAAAAGCGTGAATGTCCCCGAGGCCGCCCGTGCCTCCGGCGTGCTGCGGGCCGGCGAGAAGATGCTCGTGGCCGTCTCCGGCGGCCCCGACTCCATGGCCCTTCTCCACGCCCTGCTGGACCTCCGCGAGGAACTGGGCCTCGCGGTGGTGGTGGCACACCTTGACCATTGCCTGCGCGGGGATGCCTCGCGGCGCGACGCGGAATTCGTGGCCGCGGAGGCCCGGCGCCTCGGGCTGCCTTTCCGCGTCGGTCGGTCGGATGTCGGGGCGCTGAGGCGGCAGACCGGTGGCTCGCTGGAGATGGCGGCTCGCCGCGCCCGGTACGAGTTCCTCGCCAGGACGGCCGGGGCGGTCGGCGCCGATGCCGTGGCCACCGGCCACACGGCCGACGACCAGGTCGAGACGATGATCATGGGGCTTCTGCGCGGCGGGGGCATCGCCGCCTTGCGGGGCATCGTGGCCGAGCGGCCGATCCGCCCGGGCTCGCCCGTGAGGGTCGTCCGCCCGCTGCTGGGCGTCAGGAGGTCGGACGTGCTCGCCTTCCTTTCCGAGCGCGGCGTCCCCTATCGCACCGACGCGACGAACGCCGACACTTCGTTTCTTCGCAATTGGGTGCGGCATGAGTTTCTGCCGGTTCTGGAGGCGAGATGGCCTGGCTCGCTGCGGGCGAAGCTGATGCAGCTGGCCGGCCGCGCCGCCGATCTTTGGCAAGCGCTCGACGCTCAGGCCGAGGCGTTGGTTCGCGCGGAGCGGGGAAAGGCGACCGTGGCGGTCCGGGCGCTGGCCTTCGCCCCGGTCCTCCTTCGCGCCGAGGTCTTCCGCAGGGCATTCGCGAGGGCCGGCGGTCGCGGGGAACTGACGCGCAGGGCCGTCGAGGCCCTGGAAAACCTGCTCGCAGGGGCCTCCGGGCGCCAGGTGTCGCTGCCCGGCGGCCTGGTCGCGCGACGCGACTACGAGGTCTTGACCTTCGGGC
>CAYYCI010000272.1:0-4663 GCA_964470215.1 uncultured Planctomycetota bacterium | reverse complement strand
TCGCTGCCCGGCGGCCTGGTCGCGCGACGCGACTACGAGGTCTTGACCTTCGGGCCGGTCGAGGCGGTGCCCGGCCTCGAGACCCGTCTCCGTGTGCCCGGGCGAGTGGAGTTGCCGGCTTTCGGGCTCTGGCTCGAGGCCCAGACCTGCGAGCCATCGGAGGCGACCTTTTCCCAGTCGCGCTGGGAGGAGGTCGCGGACCTCGACGCCGTAGGCGAGGAGGTGACCTTGCGGACGCGTCGGCGAGGCGACCGCTTCGTCCCCCTCGGTCTCGGACGGGCGAAGAAACTCAAGGATTTCTTCATTGACCAGCGGGTGCCGCGCGCGGAGCGCGACCGGACCGTCGTGGTCTGTGGGCGGGAGGGGATCGTGTGGGTGGTGGGCCTGCGGCTGGACGAGCGGGCGAGGCTGAGGACCGGGAGCCGCCGCGCGCTGCGCCTGCGAGCGGGGCCGCTGCCCGCCCGGGAAGGACCAGGAGTGAGCCAATGAGCGACCCCGAGTGTGTCTTCTGCAAGATCGTGGCCGGAGAAGTGCCTTCCGAGCGGCTCTACGAGGACGAGGCGGTGGTGGCGTTCCTGGACATCGCGCCGATCTCCCCGGGACACACACTGGTGGTGCCGAGGTCGCATTGCCGGGACCTGCTGGAGGCGCCGCTGGAGGTGGTGGGAGCCGTGGTCCGCGCGGCGCAGAAGGTGGCGCCGGCGGTTCTGCGAGCCACGGGGGCCGAGGGCTTCAATTTCTTCCAGTTCAATGGTTCGTGTGCGGGCCAGGTGGTCATGCACCTGCACTTCCACATCGTTCCGAGACGCCCGGGCGACGGTGTGGCCTTCGGGTGGGAGCAGGGCAAGTATGGCGAGGGGGAGATGGCGGCCCTGGGGGCGAGGATACGCCAGGCCCTCGGGGGCTGAAAGCCGCGAGGCGCGGGAATGAGGACGCAGGCATCGTCGCTTCGGCGCAAGCTCTTCATCGCGCTGCTGGTGCTGGTGACCCTGCTGCCTCTGGTGGTTTACGTTTACTTGCGCGAGCGGGGCCGGAGGATCGCGGCGCAGCGTCTGGCCGAACAGGTCGAGCGGAGCGTGGCCCGGGCCTTGCGGATGAAGGAGCAACTGGAGCCTCTCCTGGCGCGACACGAGGCGTCGTCGCCACAAGTGCGCGGGGCGATGGAGCGGCTGGTGGCAAGCGAGGAGACGATAGCCTACATCCAGATTGCGGACGGGCTGGCGCGGGTGTTGAGTTCGACCTACGGGGCGCCGGCCCGGAACCGTGTGCCGTTGACTGTCCTGCCGCTGGCCTCGCCGGAGATCGCGCGGGAGGGCCTGAGCGCTCGACGCGAGGCGCCGGAGTTCGTCGTTGGCCTCCGCGGCCCCCAGCGTGAACGGCTCCACATGGTTGTCGGCCTGGCCAGAAGGAGCCTGGAGGACGAGTTGGCGGAGTTCCAACGCCCCCTGCTTCTCTCCTCGCTTCAGATCGCGGTGATTTGTATGGCAATGCTGGCGGGTTTTTCGGCCTACATTGTTTATGTGAGCGAGAGGGCGCGGGCCCTCCAGGCTCAACTCCAGGAAGAGAGCCGCCTGGCCTACGTCGGGACGCTGGCGGCGGGGATCGCCCACGAGGTGCGCAACCCTCTAAGTTCGGTCAAGATGAACGTCCAGATGATGGAGAGTCGCCTCTCGCGGCTGAGCGACCCCGAGGAGGGCGCCTACTTCCGAGGGAAGGTCGAGAGGATAAAAGGGGAGGTCGAGAGGCTGGAGAGTTCGGTCAACGACTTTCTGGCCTTCGCCCGGCCCTCGCCGCTGCGCCTGGAGACCGTGCAACTCAACGAGGTGGTGGACAACACCCTGGAACTGCTCCATCCTCACTGTCAGAGCCGGGGGGTGCAGTTGGTGCGTCGGCTGGCGCGCGACCTGCCGCCGGTGCAGCTCGACCCGCGGCAATTCGTCCAGGCAATCGAAAACCTGCTCCTCAACGCCGTCCAGGCCACCGGCCGCGGGGGCGTGGTCACGGTCGTAACGGGGCGGGAGGACGACGCGGTGGTCCTCTCAGTGTCCGACAACGGCCCCGGCATCCCCGAGGGCCTCCGCGAGAAGATCTTCAACGTCTTCTTTACCACCAGGCCGGGCGGCACGGGCCTGGGGCTGAACATCGTCAGGCGCATCGTCGAGGAGCACCACTTCCGCTTCGAGCTCGACAGCGAGGTCGGCAAGGGGACCACGTTCCGAATCCTCGTTCCCTACAGCGTCGGGACAGAAGACCATGGGAGGCGCGATGAACCAGGAGCCTGACCGCCAGCGGGTGGTGTTGGTAGTGGACGACGACCGCGTGGGCCGCGAGAGCCTCGCGGAGGCGGTGGCTGAGATGGGCCACCGCGCCCTCGACGCGCCGAATGGCCTGGCGGCGCTGGGGCTCCTGGAACAGGAGAGCGTGGACCTGGTGCTCACCGACCTGCGCATGCCCGACATGGACGGGATCGAACTGCTCGACCACATCAAGCGTCGCGACCCGACCATCTTCGTCATTCTCGTGACCGCATATGCGACGGTCAACACCGCGGTGGAGGCGATGCGCAAGGGGGCGTTCAACTACATCATGAAGCCCATTGACCTCGAGCAAGTGAAGGCGCAACTCGATGCCGCCCTGCGCGCCCGGGACCTGTTGCTCGAGAACATCTCCCTGCGCCAGAAGGTCGAGAGCCTCAGCACCTCGACCGAACTCGTCGGTCGCTCCGCACCCATGAAGGCGGTCCTCGACCTGATTGCCCAGGTCGCCGACACCGAGAGCGTGATCCTGATCCGGGGCGAGAGCGGCACCGGGAAGGAACTGGTGGCCAACGCCATCCATCGCCGCTCGCGGCGCGCCGCGGGGCCGTTCGTCAAGGTCAACTGCGCGGCGCTGAGCGAATCGCTCCTCGAGAGCGAACTGTTCGGCCACGAGGAAGGCGCGTTCACGGGAGCGGTCCGCCAGCGCAAGGGCCGCTTCGAACTGGCCGACGGCGGGACCCTCTTCCTCGACGAGGTCAGCGAACTCGCGCCCGCCACCCAGGCCAAACTCCTCCGCGTCCTCCAGAACTACGAGTTCGAGCGCCTCGGCGGCACCGAAACCATCAAGGTCGACGTCCGCGTGATCGCCGCTACCAACGCGGACCTCGAGGCGCGGGTCCGCCACGGACAGTTTCGTCAGGACCTCTATTTCCGCCTCAATGTCGTGCCGGTCCATCTGCCGCCGTTGCGGGAACGGCGCGAGGACATCCCCCTGCTCGTCTACACTTTCATCCACCGCTTCGCCGAACGAAACCACAAGGAGGTCAACGAGATCACCCCGGAGGCCCTCCAACGCCTGATGGCCTATCACTGGCCGGGAAACGTCCGCGAACTCGAGAACTGCATCGAGCGCATGGTCGTCGTGGCGAACAAGCGGGTGCTCGACGTTGGCGACATTCCAGCCGAAGTCCTCCCCGACACCGCCCCCGCCCCAACCCCATTCCCCGTGGGGCTGACCATGAAGCAAATCGAGGAGCAGGCCATCCGCCAAACCCTCGCGGCAACCGGCGGGAACCGCAAGGAGGCCGCCCGCATGCTCAAGATCGGCCTTCGCACCTTGCACCGGAAGATCGAGGAATACGGCATCGCGCGCTTGCGCCGGAGGAAGGGCCAGTAAGGGTCAATCATGCACTTCGGACATCCCTTTCCACTGGCGCGGTGCCATTCCGGCCCTTACGCATGCACCAAATGGTGCGGCCGCCTCCGCCCAGCCGTGCCTCACTCGCGGGTCGCCCGGCCACGGCTCGGCTAAGGCCAACTCGCCTCACGACTTCTGGCGAACGCGCACGTTCGACTCTGACCCGAAGCGAGCGACGTGCCTCCGGCACGGCACTTGCACAAGGAAACACCGGAGGCGGCGGGAACGTGCCAGGAAGGCACAGGGGCCAAACGCCGATGAGCATTCGAGAACTCAACCGCCTGAAGGGCCAGCGGCCCTGCCTGAAATGCGGAAAACTCATCCGCACCGACCGCTGCCACAGGCTCTGCGTGAAGTGTCAACACGCGAACGAGAAGTTGGTCGAGCCACGCGCCACGCTCACTCAGGACGCGCTCCACTGGCTCCGTTCCTTCACCCGGACGTTGCCGGGCGTGAACGCCTGAGGGTCCGGCGCAGCGCTGGCGGCGCCCCGGGTGTCACCGAAGTGCATGGATGGCACTCCCGAAAGCCCACCGGAAGCGAAAGTGCCACTTTGGCATCAGGGAAAAACGCCGCCAGCGCGCCATATATCTTCCGTCCCTGAAAGGCTCAAACAAGAAGGCTGCACCGTAACATGTTGTCATCTTGTTCCTTGGGGCGATGCCCGGAAGGCTGGCCCCGCAGGCGTTCTCCACCCGGAGGATTCGGCCGGCACACTCGTTGCAAGTACTACAAATAGAAAGGGAGGGGAGTGCTGAAAAGGCACGAATGACAAGTCGAGCGAGCAACAGCAGGTAGGTGCGCGGGTGCACCTATCGGGCGTCGAGCAGGGGGTGGTCGCCGGGGGGCCTACCCCCTGCGATTTTTTAACTCTCCGCACCCTACCGCCCACTCCCCCTCCAGATAGAACTGGACAGAGCAAGCCGGCAACATCAAGAGGAATAGGCAACTCCTGCCTCACACCAGGATGCCTGGCCTCTTGACTGGG
>CAYYCI010000271.1:0-6137 GCA_964470215.1 uncultured Planctomycetota bacterium | reverse complement strand
ACTTGCGGCGCAGGCGCGCGCCTTCGAGGCCGAGGGCGGATTCACGGAGCGGCTCCACCGGCGCCGGAAAGCGCGCAGGGACATCTCATAATCCGTCCCCGCGAGCCATCGGCACGGGTGGTGTGGGGGGAACCTCGCTCACAGGTTCTCCCGGGCGAAGGCCACGGCGTTGCGGAAGATCGCTAGCCCGCCTCCTTCCTCCGGTGGGTCGCCCGAGACCTGCCATCGGCTCCAGTGTGGATGATTCCACGGGAAGAGATATGCTTCTGGATGCGGCATCATGCCGAAGACCCGGCCCGTGGGGTCGCAGATGCCCGCTATGGCGGCCTCCGAGCCGTTGGGGTTGTGGGGGTAGCGCGAGGTCGGCTCCCCGGTGGCGGGGTCCGCGTAGCGCAGCGCGACGAGCCGCTCGCCCTCGAGTCGCTCGAGGACCTTCTGGTCGAGCGTCACGAACTTGCCCTCGCCGTGGCGCACCGGCAGGTCGAGGCGTTCGAGGCCCTGGGTGAAGACGCACGGGCAATCGCCCTCGACGACCAGGCGCACCCAGGCGTCGCGGAAGACCCCCGTGTCGTTCCACGTCAGGGTGACGAGTTGGGCGCGGTAGTCCCCATCCAACCCGGGCAGGATGCCCAACTTGACCATGGTCTGGAATCCGTTGCAGATTCCGATTATCAGTTTGCCCTCGGCGATGAAGCGCTGGAGCGGCTCGTTGAGGCGGTGTTTGAGGCGGTTGGCGAGGACCCGCCCCGAGGCGATGTGGTCCCCGAACGAGAACCCGCCGATGAAGGCCAGGATGTGGAACTCCTCGAGGCGGCGGTAGCCGTCGAGCAGGTCGTTGAGGTGGACTTGTTCGGGCACAGCGCCCGCCAGGCGGAAGGCGTGGGCGGTCTCGGCCTCGCAGTTGAGGCCGAAGCCAGTGATGACCAGTGCTTTGACCTCAGATGGCATCGAGCGTCGCCTTCCAGCGGGCCTTCAGTTCCAGGACGTCGGCGTCCACGGCGGTCTTGCCGCCAAGCCCCGTCAGCCGCAGGCGCGGCTCCTCGCTCACCCGCCCGACGCAGGCGAACGGCACGCCCGCGAGGGCGTCCTCGAAGGCGGCCCGGCGTTCGGGCGGCACGGTGATGACGTAGCGGCTGGCGGACTCGGAGAAGAGAAGCACGTCGTCGCGGTCTATGCCCTCTGCCGGGACGGCGGCGAGGTCGGCCTCGAGGCCGAGTTCGCCGGCGAAGGCCACCTTGGCCAGTCCCACTCCCAGGCCGCCTTTGCCCGGGGCGTGGGCCGAGTGGACGAGGCCCTCGCCCACCGCGCGGCTCACCGCGCGCAGCAACCGCAGGGCCGCCTCGGCATCAACGGTCGGCACGGAGTTGCCGATTCGCCCCGGTTCGCCAGCGCGGCGTGCGAGGTAGCGCGCGTATTCCGAGGCGCCGAGTTCGTTCCTGGTCAGCCCGACGACGTAAATCAGGTCGCCGGGACGCTTGGCGTCCAGGGTCACGGCGCGGCGCACGTCCTCAATCCGCGCCAGGAGCGAGAATAGGAGCGTGGGTGGGATGGAGATTTTCACCCCGCCGCGCGTCGAGTCGTTCTTCATGCTGTCCTTGCCGGAGATTAGCGGGACCCCGAAGGCGGTGGTGTAGTCGTAGAGGGCCATGTTGGCTCGGACGAGTTGCGCGAGCTTGTAGTGGCCGTCGGGGGTCTTCTCGCTCTGGACTGGGTCGGGCCAACAGAAGTTGTCTAGGCCGGCCATGTGGTCCATGCGCGCGCCAGTGCCCACCGCGCGGCGCACCGCCAGGTCTATGATCCAGGCCGTCATGTGGTAGGTGTCCACGTCGGAGTAGTGGGGGTTGACCCCCTCGGTGAGGACGATCCCCTCGACGCTGTCGTAGTCCACCATGAAGACGGTGGCATCGGACGGCACGTCGCACCGCACCCCGATGAACGGCTTGACGACCGAGAGGCCCTTGACCTCGTGGTCGTACTGGCGGGCCTTCTTCTCGATCGAGCAGATGTTCAGTTCGGCCATGAGGTCGGCGAGGGCGGTCTGGGGGTCGGGGGCGGCCTCGAGCGCAGGTTCGCCGTGCCGGGGCCTCTGCCAGACGGCCTTCAGCCGCATCTTCGGCAGGCCCTCGTGGAGGAACTCGAGGTCCACGTAGGCCACGGTCCGCTCGCCGTAGCGGACGTGGAACTTGCCCGTGTCGGTGAACGTGCCGAGGACCGTCGCCTCGACCTCGCGGCGGCGGGCCAGGTCGAGGAAGGCGTCAATCTTCTCCGGCGGGACGGCGAGGGTCATGCGCTCCTGGGCCTCGGAGAGGAGGATTTCCCAGGGGTCGAGCCCGGCATACTTCAGCGGGGCTTTGGCCAGGTCGATCTCGGCCCCGCCGCTGTGGCGACACATCTCGCCCACGCTCGAGGACAGACCCCCCGCCCCGTTATCCGTGATGCAGGTGTAGAGGCCCAGGTCGCGGGCCTCGAGGAGGAAGTCGGTGAGTTTCTTCTGGGTTATCGGGTCGCCGATCTGGACGGCCTGGGTGGGGGACTCCTCGCGCAGTTCCTCGGACGAGAATGTGGCGCCGTGGATGCCGTCCTTGCCAATTCGCCCGCCGGCCATGACCACGAGGTCGCCCGGCCTGGCATACTTCTTCTCGGATGGTTCGCCACGAACGGTCCTGGGCAGGATGCCCACGGTGCCGCAATAGACGAGGGGCTTTCCGATGTAGCGCTCGTCGAAGATTTCCCACCCTCGCCCGTATGGGATTCCGCTCTGGTTGCCGCCGTCAATGACGCCTTTGTGGACCCCGTCGCGGATTCGTCGGGGATGGAGGAGGCCCTCGGGCAGATGGCCCTCGTAGAATGGGGAGCCGAGGCAGTAGCCCCAGATGTTGACCATCAACTTGGCCCCGCGCCCTGTGCCGAAGGGGTCGCGGTTCACCCCCACGATTCCGGTCATGGCCCCGCCGTAGGGGTCGAGGGCCGAGGGGCTGTTGTGGGTCTCGACCTTGTAGGCCAGGCTCCAGCGGTCGTTGAAGGCGATGACGCCCGCGTTGTCGTGGAAGACCGAGAGGAGCCAGGGACACCGCGTGCGGAGTTCCTCGGTGGCCCGACGGATGTAGGTCTTGAAGAGCGAGTCTATGACCAGATGCCGTTCGCCTTCTGTGTAGTCGATCTCCGCGTTGAATATCTTGTGCTTGCAGTGCTCGCTCCAGGTCTGGGCGAGCATCTCGAGTTCGGCGTCAGTAGGCCTCGGGCCCAGGCCCAGACGCTCGCGTTCCGCGAGCCGGGCGGGGTCGGCGAAATAGTCGCGGATAGCGTGCATCTCCTCCAGAGAGAGCGAGAGCACGCCCTCGGAACTGATCCGCATCAGTTCCCCGTCGGGAACGTTCAGATCGTATTCCCTGACCTCCGGCTCCTTGTCGCCCAGGACGACGGGAACTGAGAGGTCAGGCTCGGAGGCCCGCCATTCGTCAACGGACTGGACCTCGATTCGTTCGATCAGTTCGTTGGCGAGGAGCTCGGTGCCGATGCGCCGCACCTCGTCGCGTCCGAGCCACGGGGCTACCAACAGGTATTGGGTCTCGCTGTAAACCGCGTCGTCCGGGGCGAGTTTGCGTCCGAGGATGTCCTCGATGGCCGTCCTGGCCGTGCGGCCGACGTTGTCGGTCACTCCCGGTTTGAAGCCGATGGTCAGGAGCCAGTGGAAGGGTGCGGCGTCGAGGCGGCCGACGGCCGAGCGCTCGATCACCGGGTCGGTCAGTTCCCGGCGGATGAGTTCGACCTCGGTGGGGGCGAGGTCGGCCGAGACCTTGAAGACCTTGCGGGTGCGGACCGACTCGACATCGAGTTTGAGGAACGTGCGGATGTTCTCGGCCACGCCCTCGCCGTGTGCGTCGCGGACGTTCGGCTTGTGGTCAATCTCTATTCGATGGACCATGGTCGCTGGCCTCGTCGAGTGCCGAAGGCAGTATAGCCAATCCTGGCCGGGGCGCAAGCACCTGATGCGCTGCCCGGGCCGAATGGCATTTTCGCTTGCAAAAGCCCCCGGGCATGGTATAATGCCGCCGGTAGCGGGGGGAGAAGTCGGCCTGAGGCTCTGGCCACAGGAGGCAGGAAGATGAGGAAATTGGTCATCGTTGGGGTTTTGCTGGCGGCCTTCAGTGTGCCGGTCCTGGCCCAGGAGGCCGAAGAGGGGGGGCCGCAACACACCATCTTCACCAAACTCTTCCGCGGGGTGGGAAACGTCATTCTGGCGCCATTCGAGATCCCGGTCTCGGCCTTCAACGTGGCGGCCGACACGGACGTCTTCATTGGCGTGACGGCTGGGACGGTTGCTGGTGTTGCTGCGGGAGTGGAGCGCGTCGGCGCCGGCGCCCTGGATATCGTGACGTTCCTGTTCCCGCCTTACGACAAGCCGCTGGTCACCTACAGCGTGGGGCAGTCGCCGGCCACCCAGGCAGCCGTGGCCACGTTCCCTCGTGAGTTGTAGCAACCGACGGAGAGATGCAATTGGCTAAGGGACGCGCTCGGCGTCGGGGCAAGACCCGCGCCTCGAAGGCCAACAAGGGAATGCGGCCAACCCTCCACAGGAAAAAGAAACTCTGAGGCAGGGGCCTAACCCCTGCTCCGCGCCTTCTCTTCCTTCAGCCTCTCGGCCACGAAGCGCTTGACCTCGCGGCGGACATTCCGCGGGGGCCTGACGAACTCCACCCCCATCACGAACGACCCCGGCTCCTCGCCTGTGGCCGAGAGGGCCGGCGCGGCGTGGGACCACACCACGTGGGCCGGGCAATAGAGGGTCCCCAGCGACCCGGGCAAGAGGAACTCCAGGCAGATCGATGTGCAGTGGGGAAGGTGCTTGCGGAGACCCAGACGCGCTCCCCCTGCACTCAGGTCGCGCGAGATGGCCTCGTAGAAACGCGGCTGTCCCATGACCTCGACGTGGACCGTCATGCGAATCTGCACCCGGACGCTCTTTCGCCGTTCGGCTCGCTTCCCGAGCATCGCGCCTCCTTCCTTCTGGCCAGCGAGGAGTATAGCATGGCGAGCCGGCGGCCGGCAAGAACTGGTCCGTACCCCGCGAAATATCTGGCGGTGGCGGTGTGTGAACCGGCACGGACCATGACGGTCGGACACGGACCCTTGGGGTTTGGGGCAATGCCCCGCGGAGTTCGGGTCTTGGAATTTGGTTCTTGCGCTTGGCGGCTCCGCTGGCCCAGACAGCTCGTCATGGCCCGCCTTTGCGAAGGGCAGGGCGTGTAGGCGGGGCGTCCCCCACCGCGATGCTTGAACTGCATAGCCCGAGACCATGAGGGAAACCCGCGGGCGCAAGGAGAATGGGGGCGTGGGCACTGGCTGGATGGTTTGACCGGGCCGCCGGGCAGGGATATACTCGCGGCGAAAGGGGCGAGTCCTTGGCCTTCAGCGTCCACGATCGAACGATCCTCCGCGACCTGGCTCGGCGGGTGGCCGAGGTGGCCAGTGAGGCGGTGATGGCAGAACGGCGGGAGATGTGGAAGCGCCATCACGCCCTCGAACGCATCCGCCCGATGGTGCTGATATTCCCCGAAGGCGCCTGGCAGGAGCTCCTCCCTCAGTCGGTCCTCGAGTGTGAGGACGAACGCGCGCGGCGAATGGAGTGGACGCTGCGCTCGCGCCTCTACTACCACGAACACCTCCACGACGACACGGTGATCGAGGGCGAGTGGGTGGTCCGCAAGGTCGTGCGCAACAGCGGCTGGGGCCTCGCGCCGCGCCAAATCCCCGCCACCGAGGCCCGCGGCGCCTGGAAGTTCGACCCGGTGATCCACCAGCCATCCGACCTGGGCAAACTCCGATTCCCCGAAGTCGAATACGACGAAGAGGCGACCGAGCGGAACTTCCAGGAGGCCTGCGACCTCTTCGGCGACATCCTCACGGTGAAACTCAAAGGCGTGAGCCACATCTCCTTCCACCTCATGGCCATCTACACGAGACTCCGCGGCCTCGAGGAAGTGATGCTCGATATGGTCGCCAACCCCTCGATGCTCCACGATGCGATGGCTTTCCTCGAGGAAGGCTATCGCCGGCTTGTGGCCCAGTACGAGGAACTCAACCTCTTGAGCCTCAACAACGACGGCACCTATCATTCCTCGGGCGGGAACGGCTAC
>CAYYCI010000270.1:0-6164 GCA_964470215.1 uncultured Planctomycetota bacterium | reverse complement strand
TCCGTGGCCAGGATCGGGCTCAGAAAGGCCGAGGCTAAAGGCTTTGGCACGCTTTTGTGCACCGTGTGCTTCCATTCTTTGTGTCGGTTCTCTGCGTGCTCTGTGTCTCTGTGGTGAGCCGTCCCGGTCGGCCTAGCCGGAGAACTCGCGGATCGATTCGGCCACGTAGGCCAGCATCTCGTCGGTCAACTCAGGATAAACAGGTATGGAGATGACCTCGCGGGCGGCCTTCTCCGAGACCGGGAGGTCGCCTTCGGTGTAGCCGAGGTGGGCGAAACACCTCTGGAGATGGAGCGGCACGGGGTAGTAGATGGCGCAGCCGATCTCGCGTTCCTTGAGGTGGGTCATCAGTTCGTCGCGTCGGGCGACGCGGATCGTGTACTGGTTATAGACGTGTCGGGCGAAGTCGCGCGCGGTCGGCGTTACCACGTTCGCGTCGGCCAGGAGTTCGTCGTAGCGGGCGGCGTTGCGCGCCCGGGCGTCGCTCCAGGCGTCGAGATGGGGGAGTTTGACCCTCAGGACGGCGGCCTGTAGGGCATCGAGCCGGCTGTTGATGCCGACGAGGTCGTGGTAGTATTTCTGGTGGGCGCCGTGGAGCCGCAGCATCCCGAGTCTTTCGGCGAGTTCGTCGTCGTCGGTGGTGATCATGCCGCCGTCGCCGGCGCCGCCGAGGTTCTTGCTGGGGAAGAAACTGTAGCAGCCCATGGTGCCGAGCACTCCGGCCCTCTTGCCCTTGTATTCGGCGCTGAGGGCCTGGGCGGCGTCCTCGATGACCGGGATGTCCCCGGCGGCCTCGTTGATGCGGTCCATGTCGGCGCATTGGCCGAACAGGTGGACCGGTATGATCGCCTTGGTCTTCTCGGTGATCGCGGGAGGGATTTTCTCCGGGTCTATGTTGAAGGTGTCCTCCTCGATGTCCACGAAAACCGGCCTTGCGCCGAGCCGTGCGATCGAACCTGCGGTGGCGAAGAAGGTGAAGGGGGTGGTGATGACCTCGTCGCCCGGGCCGACGTCGAGCGCCATGAGGGAGAGGAGAAGTGCGTCGGTTCCGGAGGCGCAGCCGATGGCGTGGCGCGCGCCGACGTAGCGCGCAATCTCCTCCTCGAACGCGGCGACCTGTGGCCCGAGGATGAAGTACTGGCTCTCGAAGACGGCCTCGACCGCGCGCATCACCTCCTCGCGGATCGTGGCAAACTGTGCTTTCAGGTCGAGCATCGGAACTTTCATGCGCGTCGCGCCTCCAAGCGGGGAATGAGAGCGGGGAGGGTTCGGGGGCTGCTATGATACCGGCTTGACCACGCCGGCTTCAAGCGTGTATTCGTGGCCGCTCCTGGGGCAGCGGGCGTGGCCCTCGACGAAGTCAAGTTGCTCCCCGCATTCGCACATCCAGCCGTGCTGGCGAGCGGGGACGCCATAGACGATGGCGTAGGGTGGAACGTCGCGTGTGACGACGGAGCCGGCGCCGATGAAGGCGTGCTCGCCGATGGTAACGCCACAGACGATCGTGGCATTCGCCCCGAGGGTCGCTCCACGCTTGACCACGGTCGGAAGGAAGCCCGTTTCGCGGTCGCGGGGGTAGGCGCTGCGGGGGTTCATCACGTTGGTGAAGACCATCGAGGGGCCACAGAAAACGTCGTCCTCGAGGGTAACCTTCTCATAGACCGAGACGTTGTTCTGGACCTTGCAGTTGTTGCCGATGCGGACGCCTCGCCCGACGAAGACGTTCTGGCCGAGGGTGCAACGCTCGCCGATCTGTGCGCCCTCGCAGATGTGGGTGAAGTGCCATATCCTGGTGCCATTGCCAATGGAGCAGGGCTGGTCAACGATGGCGGTCGGGTGGATGAAGATTTCATCGGCCATTTCGCATCTCCTCACGCGCCCTTGCGGGTCAGCCAGCGCCAGGCGGTGGCGATAATGTCGGCGAGTTCGGTGTGGCGGGGGCTCCACCCGAGGGTCTCTCTGGCGCGGGACGGGTCGGCCACGAGGACCGGAGGATCGCCCTCGCGCCGGGGCGCCTCGACGACGCTGGCCTTGCGCCCCGTGACCGCCTCGGCGGTCTCGACGACCTGCCTGACCGAATGGCCGTAGCCCAGGCCGAGATTCAGTACGGCGCTCGGGGAGCCGTCCTCGAGGGCACGAACGGCCAGGACGTGGGCCTCGGCGAGGTCGCTGACATGGATGTAGTCACGGACACACGTGCCGTCGGGCGTGGGGTAGTCGTTGCCGAAAATCTTGATCTCGGATCGCCGCCCGAGCAGGTGTTCGAGGACGATTGGGATGAGGTGGGTTTCGGGGTTGTGGCGTTCCCCGGCCCGGCATTGCGGGTCGGCGCCCGCGGCGTTGAAATAGCGCAAGGCCACCGAACGAATCCCGAAGGCCGCCTCGTAGTCGGCGAGGATTCGCTCGAAAGCCATCTTGGTGAAGCCGTAGGGGCTGATCGGGCGCAGAGGATGGGCTTCGGGGATTGGCGTTTTCTCCGGCGGCCCGTAGACCGCCGCCGAGGATGAGAAGACGAAATAGCGGACGCCGTGGCGTCGGGCCGCCTCGAGGAGGTTCAGGCCCCCGGTGAGATTGACGGCGTAGCACTTGGCGGGGTCGTCGAAGGACTCCGGGACATTGGCGAGGGCGGCGAAATGAAGAACCGCATCGAACGGCCCGCGGCCGAAGGCGCGCTCGAGGTCGTCGGGGCTTCGGATGTCGCCCTCGACCACCTGGCAGTTGGCGACGGCGTCGCGGTAGCCGGCCTCGAAATTGTCGAAGACCACCGTCTCGATCCCGGCGTCGCGGAGTGCGAGGACGGTGTGGCTGCCGACGTAGCCGCCGCCGCCCGTGACCAAGACCGTCTCTGGCATTGGGTGTGGCTCCGATTTCAGTTTCTGGCGCGCTCGAGCGCGACGAGGACGTGGTATGGGACGCGCATGTTACCTGTGCCGCGGCCCAGGGCGATGTCGGGCTTGCGGGAGCCGTGGAAATCGCTCCCGCCCGTGAACAACAGGCCCTCGCGCTGAGCCAGTGCGATCAGCCGGCTGGTGAGGGCCATGTCGTGGTTGTGGTAGTATGCCTCGATGCCGCGGAGGCCCAGCGGGACGAGTTCTCGGACGAGGCGCTCGATCTCGGCGAAGTCGTCCGCCCCCAGGGTGCCGGGATGAGCGAGGACGGGGATGGCGCGCGCCTGGCGCAACACCGCCAGGGCCTCCGCCACGGGCGGCTTGGCCCGCTCGACGTAGGCTGCTGCGCCGCGGGCCAGATAGCGGTCGAATGCCTCGGCGAGGCTTCCGACGTAGCCCTTTCGGACCATGACGGCGGCGATGTGTGGCCGCCCGACGACTGTCCCGCCCGATACCTCGAGCACCTCGTCGTAATCCACCGGGCAGCCTAACTCGGCCAGTCGCGCGAGGATTCTGGGGTTACGCTCCTCGCGGCGCGAGCGCAGTTCGGCCAGCATGGCGGCCAGCCGCTCGTCGTCCTCGTCGGGATAATAGCCGAGAAGGTGGATGGTGAACCTCTCGTGAGAGCAACTGACCTCGACGCCCGGGACAACCTTTATGCCGAACTCGCGTCCTGCGGCAACGGCCTGGGCGTTGCCCGCAATGGTGTCGTGGTCGGTGATGGCGATGGCCGCCAGGCCCTCGCGGGCCGCCTCGGCCACACACTCGCGGGGACTCAGGTCCCCATCGCTTGCGGTGGTGTGGACGTGGAGGTCAACTGGCTTGTCGGTTGCAGTGTCGGTCACGGGGGCTCAGGTGTCCTCCTGGGTGATTCGTGCGCCGAGGGCCTCGAGAATGGCGACGAAGTCAGGGAAGGTCACGGCAGCCGCTTCGGCGCGTGCGACCCTGGTAGTTCCGCTGGCACCCAGGCCGGCCACCGCCAGTGCCATGACGACCCGATGGTCGCCGTGGCCGTCAACGTGGGCGCCCTTCAGGGGCGAGCCGGTGACGACGAGGCCGTCGGGCAATTCCTCGAGGCGGCCGCCCATCTTGGCGAGCTCCTGTCGCATCACGGCGATGCGATCGGTCTCCTTGATTCGGGCCTGAGGCACATTGAGCAAGCGGGTGGTTCCCGAGGCAAAGCAAGCGGTGGCGGCGAGGGCGGGGAGTGCGTCTGGGGTGGCATTGAGGTCGAACTCGCCGCCGCGCAGCTCGCGTCCGCGGATCACCACGCCGTCCTGCTCCCAACGCACGTCGGCCCCCATCGCAGCGAGGATGTCGAGGACGGCTTTGTCGCCCTGGGTGTCGGCGGGGTCGAGGCCTTCGACCTTGATCTCCGAGGCGGTCACGGCCGCGGCGCAGAACAAGAAGGTCGCGGAGGAATAGTCGCCGGGGATATTGCGGCTGAATGCCTTGTAGGACTGGCCTCCTGGGATGACGAACCGCTCGAGGCCCTCGCGCTCGTAGCGGATGCCCTGGGAGTCGAGCCAGGCCAGGGTCATCTCGACGTACGGCTGTTCGTTGAGTTCGGTGACGACGATCTCGCTGACGCCCTCGCCGAGTGGACAAGCCAACAGGAGGCTGCTGAGATACTGGGATGTGGGACAGGGCACCTCGGCGCGGCCACCACGCAGCGGTCCCTTGACCACGATTGGCGGGCGGCCGTTGCCGCGGGTGGAGAATGCCTGTGCGCCGAGGGCGTTGAGCGCCTCGAGCAACGGCCCCGAAGGCCGAGAGCGAATCTGCTCATCGCCGGTGAAGACGGACCAGCCCTTGCCCAGGGCAGCCATGCCCAGCCCAACGCGGAGGGTGGTGCCGGAGTTCGCGGCGTCGAGGACGTCGTCGGGGCAGTCGGGCTTTCCGCCGAAACCCTCGACGATCCACTCCTCGCCGAGCGCGATTTGCGCTCCGAGCCCTCGACACACCCCGGCGCACGCCCGCGTGTCGAGGGAGTCGAGGGGCTGGCGCAGGTGTGAGCGGCCGTCGGCCATGGAGGCGATGGCGAGCGCTCGGATGGTGTGGGACTTAGACCCCGGAACTCGCGCTCTGCCAGCCAGGCTCGATGGTTCGACGACGAGCCGCACGCCTTGCTCCAAGCCGCTACTCATAGATTCTGGGGACGAGGCCGGAGACCTCCTCGAAGGTCGGCTCGAGGGGGGCCGGCTCGCGGCCGAAGCAAATGCCCAGTTGCTCGTAGAGCGCCACCTCGCGGAGGTCCACGTCGCGCTGCTCGATGGCCTTCTCGGTCTTCATGTAGGAGACCTTGCCGCAAGAGACCCCGGTGACGGTCACACCGGAGATTCCCCTGGCCAGGAGGAGGACGGCGCCGGCCCCGGCCTCCATGCCGAACTTGACGTCGTAGGCCGAGGTGAAACCGCAGCGGACCAGGTGCTCCGGAACGACCGCGCGAACCTCTGGGGCCTCGTAAACGCCGGGGACGAACATGCCGGATGCCTTCATGAAATCGGGCACGTCGGGGTCGGCCTTGATGCGCTTTTCGAGTTCCTGGCGGACGTATCGCCCCGCGCCCGCCAGCTTCCGGTGGCCCATCGCGTCGGGCGGGATGCTCTCGTCAATGAGTTCGCGCCCCGAGGCATCCTTCAGCCCCTCAGCCACGACGATGGTGTATGTCCCCGCCTTGATGTCGCTGTTGCGTATGCGGCCGAAGAACACCCGCTTGATGTGGCGCCAGAGGACGTCGAAGTCCACGGGAATCTCGGGGATGAGGATCGCATCCGCGCTCGCCGCGACCCCGCCTCGGAAGGCGGTGTGGCCGGCATAGCGGCCGAAGACCTCGACGACGATGATGCGGTTGTGGCTGCGGCCGGTGGTGGTCAGGTCGCGGACGAACTCGCGGATGCGGTTGATGGTCGAGTCGCCGCCGACGCTGTAGGGCACGAGGTCGAGGTCCATGGTCTTGGGGGCGTGGACACACTGGATGCCGTGGCCGAGGAGGTCGACCATGACGTTGCCGGTATCGTCGCCGCCGCTGATGACCAGGCCGTCAATCTCGAACTTCTCGAGTCCTCGCTTGATCCTGTCGTACTTCCCCTCGTCGGTGATTTTCTTGATGCTCACGCGCGAGTGGCCGGCCTCCGAGCCTGCCAGGCCCACATTCACGATGTCCACCCGCTCGGGGGTCAGTTCGACCAGTGAGTCGAGTTCGACGAGGTTGTAGAGTCCTGCGTAGCCATTCGGGATGGCGTAGGCTTTCAGGCCGAGTTTCCAGGCCATGCA
>CAYYCI010000269.1:0-6189 GCA_964470215.1 uncultured Planctomycetota bacterium | reverse complement strand
CGAGGCCGGCGGCGAAGTAGTCGGCCTGGCTGCCGGGCGAGCGCTCCCCGACCAGGATGGCGGTGCACCCGCGGGCCTTCCCCGCCGCGATGTCGCGCTCGGAATCCCCTACCAGGAAGCAGCCCTCGAGCGCCACGCCCAGTTCCTCGGCCGCGCGGTCGAGGAGGCCGGGGCGCGGCTTGCGACAAGGGCAGTCGTCCGCATCCGTGTGGGGACACACATAGACGGCCTCGAGGCGGCCCCCCGCCGCGGCCACGGCCTCGCGCATCCGCGCGTTGATGGCCTCGACCTGACCGAGGGTGGCCAACCCCCTGCCGACACACGACTGGTTGGTCACCACGACCGCGGTGAATCCC
Source organism: uncultured Planctomycetota bacterium (assembly GCA_964470215.1). GTDB lineage: Bacteria > Planctomycetota > PUPC01 > DSUN01 > DSUN01 > CAYYCI01. The sequence goes on along the minus strand of CAYYCI010000269.1, from coordinate 5,833 downwards.
TCCTCGCGGAGCCGCCGCAGCGCAGCGAGGGCGCCGTCGGCAAACTCGAACTCCTCCCACCGAAACACCCAACTCCCCTCGGGAGGGGGCTTGTTGATCACGCCGTCGCGGTCCAGGAAGACCACTCGGCCGGCTTTTCGATGGCTCATCTCCATGGCGATAACGCGGAAATTATAGCGACCGCTGTCCGTCCGGGCAATGCGCGGACCGCCCGACCACGAGGACTAACGCGATGGAGCCCCGCCCCCGGCTTCCTCTACGACCTGCTCGGCCGAGAGGGGATGACCGGGCGAGTCCGCACGAGCCGAGCCGTGGGCAGGATTAGTGATGAACCACACCAGCGCGCCGATGAATGCCAGAAGACCAAGCCCCATGACGACTATGTGTGCCAGCGAGCGAGAGAACTCCCTGGTGGCCCAGACCGGCAACTCCGGCCTCGGCGCAGGCTCCCGGGGCTCGGCCCACACCGGGCCGTCGGACCAGAGCCTCCGGCCCCTGAACCGTCGCGGCAGGTGCATTGCCGGCTCTCTTTTCGCTATCCTGCCTCTGGGCGCACACCCCCATGGGAGACTATCCCGGGCCACGCGACATGTCAAAAAAAACCGCCAGCGAGACGCTGGCTTTCCGCCAAGAAGCAGGCCCGCGACGAGCGACATGCTTTGCCCGTCGCGGGCCGAGACGTCTTGCCTGGAGCGGGCACGGCGGTGCCGTGCCCGTACCGTCATCAAGTCACGAAAACCGCGCAAACGTGTCGTTTCACCCGCTAGATCGGTGGCACATCCATGAGGAAACACCCAATGGCAGCGCACCGGGGCGTGTGGGCTTTGGCACGCTTTTTGCACCGCAATCAATTGCCAGGCGAGAAGGAAAAGAATGCCCTGGCTGGTTGCCAACTCCGACCTGCTGTCCCGAAGCCCCGCATACCGAGCGCTTTACCTTCTCTTGAGAAAGCATTCTTTTCCTTCTCGCCTGCATTGGAAACCGACGGTGCACAAAAGCGTGCCAAAGCCCACACGCCCCGGCCTTGTTGACGAGGCTCGCAGGCCGGCTAAAATCTCTTGCGGGACGCAAGGAGCACTGGACCGTGGCCGAAGCCTCTCCGAGAAGCGAACTTCTCTGGCCCGACGGCGCGCCGGGCGCGCTCGGCGACCGCGACATTGACAAGCCCACCCTCGCCATCTACCTTCCTCCCGGGGAGAGCGCGACGGGCACAGGCATCGTCGTCTGTCCCGGCGGCGACTACTGGGACTTGAACATCGAGCCCGAGGGCCACAAGGTGGCGCGATGGCTAGCGGGGGTGGGGATCGCGGCATTCGTTCTGCGCTACCGCCTGGCGCCCAGTTACCACCATCCCAGCCAACTCCAGGACGGCCGCCGCGCCGTCCGAATCGTCCGAGCGCGATGCCAGGAGTGGGGCCTCGCGCCCGACAGGGTGGGCATCATGGGCTTCTCGGCCGGCGGACACCTCGCCGCGAATGTCGCCACCCATTTCAGCGACGGCAACCCAAAGGCCGAAGACCCCGTCAACCGCGTCAGCAGCCGCCCCGACTTCATGGTTCTCGCCTACCCGATCGTCTCGTTCAACTCTAAATACACCCACACCCCTTCGCGCGAAAACCTCCTCGGCGACCAGAACCCCAGCGAACGAAAACTCGATAGCCTCTCGAACGAAAAACAGGTAACCACCGCTACCCCACCGGCCTTCATCGTCCACGCTGGCGACGACAAGACGGTCCCGCCCGAGAACAGCGTCTTGCTCTACATCGCGTTCAGACGGGTGGGGGTCGCGGCCGAGTTGCACCTCTACGAGCGAGGCGGCCACGGCTTCGGCCTGGCTCGCGGCCATCCGAGCGTGGGCGACTGGACGGAACGGTGCCTTGCCTGGATGCGCGGCCGAGGCTTACTGCCCTGAGCCCCACCGCACCTGCCCACGCTATTGATTTCTCGCCCGGAGCGCGCCATCATGGCCGCCGAGGGCAGGATGTCGCCGAAAGGGGAACCGCCATGAGGACGACGCTCGCGCTCGTCGCCGTCGCAGCGCTCGCACTGGCCGCCGAAGACCCTTACCTCCACTACGTCAAGAGCGCCAGGGAGTTCAAGCGCGTCCGCCAGGACCCGAAGATGATGATCGGGCGATGGGACACCTGGGTATACATGCCCTGGCGCTTCCGATGGACCATCGGCACCGGGGACGACGGCGGTCAGTTCTGCAAGGACTACGGCTTCAACGGCGGATTCACCGACCACGGCGACACCTCGCCCCTCCCATGGCTAGAGAAGTGGAACCTGCGATTCTACAACGACCACACCGCCGGAAAAGGCTACCTCTATCTCTACCGCACCAACTGGAAACGCGTCCAACGCGACCCGCGCGCCATCCGATTCGGGGCACGAGGCCCCGTCCCCCTCGACGACAATCTCCTCGCCAAACTCAAGGCTCTGGTCACCAAGCGGGTCAACGGCCTGAAGAAAAGCCCGATGCGGGTCGCCTACGCGCTCGACGACGAGATTTCGTGGGGCTCGTTCGTCAAGCCCATCCCCTGGCGCATCCACGCCAACGACGCCGACTACGCCCGATGGCTCGCCAACTACTACGGCGACCCGACCGTCAAGCCGCAATACGTCACTCCCGACTTCGTCCTCAAGCAACTCGGCCGCCCGCTCAAGGACCTCGATTTCTCCCCCCTCCTCGACCGCATCACCTACAACGACTCCTACTGGGCGAACTTCCTCGGCGAACTGGTCGAGACGGCCAACCGCGCCGACCCCGACACCCCCTGTGGATTCGTCGGCGGGCAGGCTCCCAACATGTGGGGCGGCTACGACTACGCCAAGCTCTGCAAGAAAATCCAGTTCATCGAAGCCTACAACCTCGCCTCCTCACAGGAGATCATCCGCTCGTTCAACCCCCAGAACGCCATGCCCCAGGTCACAACCCACTTCCACTCCGACAAGCGCGGCACCGCCAACGACATCTGGCAGACCTGGTACTACTTCGCCCACGGCAACCGCGGCATGATCGGGTGGGTCGAGGGCTGGTTCGACGGCAAGACCCCCCGGCCCTGGCTCCGCCAATACGCCCCGACCATGAAAGAGGTCGGAGGGGTGCAAGGACCGAAACTCGTCGGCGCCCGATGGGTCCACGACGCAGTGGCCATCTACTACTCCCATCCCTCGATCCAGGTCTCCTGGTGCCTCGACATCGAGCCGCACCGTTCGACCTGGGTCAACCGCTTCAGCGACGCCCGCCTGGGAACCTCACACCTGGTCCGCAAAGCCTGGGAATACCTCCTCTCGGACAGCGGCCTCCAGTATAACTTCATCCCCTACGATGAGGTCGTGGTCAACGGCGTCCCAGCCGAATACCAGGTTGTGATCCTTCCTGCCTGCTACGCCCTCTCGGATATCGAGGCAGAGCGCTTCCGCCAGTTCGTCCGCCGGGGCGGCACCCTCATCGCCGACTTCGCCTGCGGAATCTTCGACCAGCACGGCAAAGGCCGCTCCCGCGGCGCACTCGACGACCTCTTCGGCGTCACCCATGACGGCACCGAGACCAGGCGCGACTTTTTCGGCGCACGCCTGTGGGTCGAGACCGATCAGGACCGCGGCTACTCCTACAAGCGCTACCGCGACCTCTTCGCAACCATCCAGTGCACTCTCAAGGACGGCTTCGCCATCGCCGAGAGACGCCTCGAGACCAATATCGTCCGAAAGGTCGGCAACGGCACCGCCGTTTACCTGAATCTCTCGCCGCAGCGCTACCTACAGTACCGCGAAGAAGGGAAAGCCACCCAGGAACTGCGCGACATCTTCATCGCCCACGTCCTCTCGGCCGGAGTGAAGCCCTGGGTCGAGGTCGTCGCCCAGGATGGCGAGCGACCATACAACTGCGAGGTAACCTACTGGCACCACCCCGAGACCGACCGAACCTACTGCTTCGTCCTCCAGAACGCCCCGGTCACCGGCAGCGCCTACGGCGGAGGCGGGGTCGAGGGATTGATCGAGAAAAAGCAGAAGGTGACAGTGAAGTTCCGCCGCCCAGTCCCCGACCTGACCGACGAACGAACGGGCAAGAAATTCGGCCGCACCGCCACCGCCACCCTCGAGTTCAACCCGCTCGAGGCCCTGATGCTCAGTTTCGCCGGCAAGCCCCCGAAGTAGGTGGTCTTCGCCCGCCCTTCGGACTCCGCAGGCAGCAATGACCGGGCCCGGTCAGGCCCCACGCCCGCCGGAAAAGAAGGGAGCGTAGTCCCACGGAACACGGTGGCGGCGGCTCAATGCCCGCAGTTCGGCGATGAACCGCTCAGCCAGCGTCTCTCCCGCGCGCTTAGCCAAAGGCCCGCATGAGTAAAGCCGACAACCCAGCGGCCTGTCCGGATGTATGGAACACACCCGCCCGTTCTGGAAACAGCATCGCCCGTCGCCACCCAGGCGGGGCTCCCCGTGGCGGGAGACCACCAGCGCCCGCTCCAGGAGGCTCGCATAGAGGCGGTAATCGTTCTCGGCGAAATTACAGCAGCGCCCACACCGCCGGCACGTCCATCCCAGCTGCCTCATCGCCTCGTCGACACGGCGAAAGAACGCCTCGAGGTCGGCGAGGGCCTCGGCAGGAACCCCCAGCGCCGCTACCTCAGGCACCCCGCAGCGGACAGTAGTAGGCGCTCGTCGAATACGACGCATCCCCGCGCCGCCGACAGAAGACAATGTTCTGTCCACCATTGGCCGCGTGGCAGTGGGGATTCGCGCAGAAACTCGCCTCCGGCGAGTGCTCCGTGCACAGCACCTCGGCTCTCATGCTCCCGCACGCCCTCAACACCTCGGCCGAAGGCTCCTTGTCCTCCTCGGCCCCGAGCGAGAAGACCGCATACTCCGTCCGCAACGCCCCCGCCGCCGGCACGAAACCCGGTGCCCGCCCGTAGTCAGGCACCTTGACGATGTTGACATCGAGGAAACGCCGCAGGTCGGCGCTCGCCGCCGCCTCGCCCCAGAACCCTCCCTGCGCGTCGCTACCGAGGAGTATTCGGATGCCGTGAGCCTCGACGAAGAGCACCATCGCCTGCTCGTCCTGCCTCGCCGCGAACTCCTCGGCCTTCCTCGGCTGCGCATCCTTGCCCAGCGGCACAAGGAGATTCGGCGCAGGAGGATGCAACACCACCACCGTCGCCTCCGAAAACAAACCCGGCGCCGGAGTGCCCCGGGTGGGGCAAAGGATGTTCTCAGCACGCAGACGCTGACACACCCGCGAGTAGAGCCGCTGGTAGGCCCGCTCGTCCGCCAGACGCAGCCCGGGCACCGACGGCTTCGTCGAGGGACTACCCGGACCCCAGAAATTGTGAACCGTCACGCGCTCCGACTCGAGCACCGGCAACAACCCGGCAATGTGGTCGCGGTCCACGTGGGTCGCCACCAGCAGGTCAATCTCGCTTATGGTGTTTCGCAGCAGGTACGAGAGGAGTTCGCCGGAGCGCGCCGGCCCCCCGCCATCCACCACGATGGTCCGCACCTGGTGTTCCTCGCGGAAGCGGATGATCGCACAATCCCCGTGCCCCACATCCAGAAAGGCCGCAACGAGGTCGAGTTCCTGGACGCTCACCAGCGGTCCTCCATTGGTCTTGTGGCCAGGGCATCGGCTTGCGTCCAGATGGTAGCAAAAGTCCGCTTCACTCGTCAAGTGCCTCACTACCTTTGCGCTTCCAACTTCTCCTGACCCGACGCTGTGCGGCGAGGCTACGGCACTAAGGATCGGTCGCCAGTCACAGACGCCCGGAGGCCTGCCCCGCATGTTGATTTTCGTCACAACGCGTTGACGATCGTCAACATACAATCAACCCTA